>CAYGUY010000016.1:33982-54265 GCA_964353165.1 uncultured Maribacter sp. | reverse complement strand
ACCAATAAACCTTACGTGGAGCTCGCCGTTGGTGCAGAAGCCGACCAAAAATTTGAACGTAAGGATATCGAGATTGGTATTTCTGACGGCGTAAACGTAGAAATCCTGTCCGGACTAACAGAGGAGGATAACGTAAAGCAGTGGAACAAAACTGAGCCTATTAAAAAGGGAGAGGAAGAAGGAGCTGAAGGAGAGGAAACAGAAGAGTAAACATCAATCAATACAATAATCAAAAAATCAAAAAATGAAATTTAGAGTAACCATAATAGCACTATTCGGTATGGTGACAGTGTCACTGGCACAGGCGAAAAAATGGACACTGGAAGAGTGCGTGGTCTATGCCGTTGAGAATAACCTTTCCGTAGCGCAATTTGAACTGGACTTGGAAAACGTACAAATAGATAAGTCAGACGCAATTGGGGATTTCTTACCTACCTTAAATGCTAATACAAATTATTCTAGTAACACAGGTTTTTCCATTAACCCGACAAATAACTTGCCCACTAATAGTACTCAAAGTAATGTGGGAGCAGGTATAACTACCGCTGCTACACTTTTTGATGGCCTCCGCAATGTGCACCGTTTAAATAGGGCGAAAATAAATGCGATTGCCAATCAATACCGACTGGAGGATCTCAAGGACGACATACGTTTAAGCGTTGCCAATTCCTATTTACAAGTGCTTTCCAATAAAGAGACATTAAAGGTTGCGAGAGCACAGTACAAAGCAACGGAGCAGGATTTAAATCGAATCAATGAATTAGTAGAATCTGGGGTAGTTCCCCGTGGAGATCTTTTGGATATACAGGCTACCGCTGCCACCCAGCAGCAGCAGATTGTGAACAGCGAGGGGAACGTTTTATTGTCAAAAATAAGTTTGGCACAATTGCTACAAATAAGGGATTATGAGAATTTTGATGTTTCAGATGAAACCTTTGAGATTCCAGTATCGGATATCTTGAATAATTCTCCTAGTACAATCTTTGCCAAGGCTTTGGAGTTCAGGAACGATATCAAACTTTCGAAGACTAATATCGAATTGGCCGAAAAGGATTTGGCTATTAGCAAAGGCGCGTTAATGCCTACTATAGGTGCTTTTTTTAACTACAATACTAGATATTCGGATGTTGCTCAAATACCGGGACCGCCTATAACTGAAGGTGGACCACCAGTGTTTTTTACACCAACTTTTAAGGACCAGCTGTGGATTTTTGACGGTATATCTTATGGGGTGCAGATGAATATTCCCATTTTTAACGGATTTAGCGTTCGAAACGGAATACAAAGGTCTGAAATCGCCGTTGAACAACAGAAATTACAATTTGAACAAGAAAAATTAGATTTG
The DNA here is from genome assembly GCA_964353165.1 of uncultured Maribacter sp. GTDB lineage: Bacteria > Bacteroidota > Bacteroidia > Flavobacteriales > Flavobacteriaceae > Maribacter. Next base: position 52,920 of record CAYGUY010000016.1, on the reverse strand, counting down.
GAGAATACGGTAAATCAAGCCTATGTAAATGTAAACACGTTCTATGAATCTTACGCTGCAGCCGAAAAAACTTTGGATGCCAGACGTTTGGCATATCAATATGCAAAAGAACGTTTTGATGCTGGTTTGTTGAATGCCTTCGACTTTACACAGACACAGGCTCGGGTGGATAATGCTGAAGCTGACGTTGTACGCACCAAATATGATTATATTTTCAGATTAAAAATATTGGAATTCTATTTTGGGGTTCCTATGTCCTTAGATTAAACTACCTTAACAAGTGAGAAAAGCCCGTGAATTTAAAATTCATGGGCTTTTTCTTGTTGCCGCTAATCTATACCTTTGGCACATGGGAATTATCTTAAACTTAGAAACCTCTACAACGAACTGCTCCGTAAGTTTAGCTAGAGACGGACAATTATTATCTATACTAGAGAATAATACACCCAACTACTCCCATGCAGAACAACTCCATATTTTTATACAGGAATGTATGGCAGAAGCTAAAATTCCATTCTCTGAATTAGAAGCTGTTGCCGTTAGTAAAGGCCCAGGATCCTATACCGGTTTACGTATTGGTGTTTCGGCTGCGAAAGGCCTTTGTTATTCTTTGGATATCCCTTTAATTTCCATACCTACGTTAAAGAGTATGGCCAGCAAGTACGTGGGAGGGTATGATTATATTATTCCTGTGTTGGACGCCAGGAGAATGGAAGTCTATTCTGCGGTTTTTGACCGGAATTTACAGCAAATTAGGGATACCGAAGCTGAAATTGTCAATGAACAATCTTTCAGTAGTTACTTTGAACATAAAACGATTCTTTTGGTGGGCACCGGCGCCCTAAAAATTCAAGAAATCCTTTCGAATAAAGATATTTCTTTTGATACGGCCTATGTTCCCTCATCCAGAGAAATGGCACCTTTGTCCTATCAAAAATATCAAGAAAGTATCTTTGAGGATGTTGCCTATTTTGAGCCGTATTACCTAAAGGATTTTGTGCTGCAGACGAAAAAAAAATAAAGCTTACAGATATGATGTCATTCATGAGCTTTTATGAAATATTTTTTTATTTACTTAACTTGGTGCATAACACGTTGCGGAAACGGAATCTCTATGCCTTCGGCATCGAACCTTTGCTTTATTTCTTCCATCACATGAAAATGTGCTGCCCAAAAAACATCGTTGTTGGCCCAAAAGCGAAGGGTTAAATTAACGGCGCTATCGCCCAATTCGCCAACATAAACCTCGGGCACAGGTATTTTTATTATGTTGTTGTGTTCGGTGCAAATAGCTAATAAGATATCCTTGGCTTTTTTAATGTTAGAGCCGTAACCGATACCAATATCTATTTTATCCCTTCTTGTAGCTTCCGCATCATAATTGATGATATTGTTATTGGAAAGTTGGCCGTTGGGGATGATAGCAAGCTGATTTCCGAACGTAGTTAGTTTTGTGGTGAAAATAGAAATTTCCTTTACCGTGCCATCTACACCCTGTGCAGAAATAAAATCACCTATTTTAAAGGGTTTGAACAACAGAATAAGCACTCCTCCAGCGAAATTGGATAGGGAGCCTTGGAGTGCAAGGCCAATGGCTAAACCAGCAGCACCGATAATGGCTACTAGTGAGGATGATTGTACGCCTAGCTGTGTGATAACCAGCACAAAAAGTATAATTTTAAGTCCTATGGAGATTAAGCTTTGGGTAAATGTCTCTAAAGATGCATCGTAATCTTTTGCTTTAAAGAACTTTCGAACCATTTTGTTAATAAACCTAATGAGATAGGAGCCCACGATAAGCAAGACTATGGCCATAACCAAATTGGGCAGTGCATTCCATAACCAGTTGATAAAGTTGTCTATATGTTGTTCGTAATCAGTAAATTCCTTCATAAATATCTTTACTTGTTTTAAAGTTTGCTATAAACTAAATAATTGCCAGATTGGGAACAAAAAATGGAGTTTAAACTAATGTTAAACCTTTAAGTTGCCCAGTTGTTTAAAAAAGAATAGCGCCTAAAAGGCGCTATTCTTGCATGTTGAAAAGATCCAAGTTATTTGACCTCAAAGGTTATTTTAACATTTACCCTAAATTCACTTACTTTACCGTCATCTACAGAAGCACTTTGCTCGTTGATATACACTGATCGTATATTCTTAACAGATTTGGATGCATGCTCCACTGCTTTTTTCGTTGCGTCTTCCCAACTCTTGTCGGAGTTTGCTAATACTTCTATTACTTTTAAAACTGCCATAATTAATGTTATTTTGTGTTTTCTCCAATTTACAAAAAAAATAGGGGCAATCGCAGCTTTGCAATCAATTATCCGTTAATGGCGACTACTTCGTTTACTTTGTCTCCCATCATGTTTTTCAGCATCGTCTCAATACCATTTTTTAAGGTAAAGGTAGACGAAGGGCAGCCGCTGCAAGCTCCCTGTAGCACAACGTTAACTCGTTTCGTATCTTCTTCATAGGACTTAAAAAGAATATTCCCGCCATCACTGGCAACCGCAGGCTTTACGTACTCTTCTAAAATATCGATTATTTGCAATGAGGTATCGTCCAAATCTGCTGCGGGTTCTTTCGAAGTGTTTTCGGCTAAGGGTTCAACTTTACTTACAGATTTTGCCTCATCCGCAACGATTTTTTTGCCATCGGCTATAAAGTTTCGAATCAATTCTCTTAATTCGATGGTGATGTCGTCCCATTCTGCCACTTCGTACTTGGAAACGGAAACGTAATTATCATCTAAGAAGACTTGTTTTACAAATGGGAACTGGAATAATTCCATTGCTAATGGAGAAACCCTAGCTTCATCGATATTCTTAAATTCGAAAGCTGCAGCTACAATTTTTTTGCTGGCTACAAATTTCATTGTAGACGGGTTTGGAGTCACCTCGGCATAGACGGTAACGGGAATAGGTTTGTCTGTATCCTCCTCTATTACCACAGGTTCGTTCGCATTTAAATATTCTACCAATTGTTGGGCAACTTCATCCTTTACATCCTCCCATTGTACAATATCATACCGTTCCAAGCCAATGAAATTCCCCGAAATATAAACAGTTTTCACAAAGGGTAAATGAAATAATTGTTGTGCCAAAGGTGAGTTTTTCGCATCATCAATATTTTTGTATTCATAGTTCTTACGTTGAACTAAAATATGGTTTGCCTCAAATTTTATTATTGTTGGGTTTTTGGTCCCCGATACGGTTATAGAAAACTCTTTCATTTGTCGTTTTTTATTTAATTATAATCTATCAATCAGTCCATTTTTTTTTCCGGGTTATAAACCAAACTCAACACATCCAATTAAAATTGAACTGAGGACAAAAATACAAAGGAAATCTAAGTTAACGCCTACATAATATTGTTATGGTTACGCCGTTATACTATATATTCGAATTGTTTCTTAGCAACGCCCCATATTTTTCTAGATGAGATATAAATTCATACTAATCCTTTCTTTTTTGTTTTTTGTACTGAAATCAACGGCTCAAGAGGGAATTCCGGTGTATTTTGATTATTTATCTGATAATTATTATTTGGTATTTCCGTCAATGGCCGGCATCGGTCAAGGTGGTAAGATTCGAGCCACGGCAAGAAAACAGTGGTTCGATGTTGATGACGCACCTAGTTTACAAACTGTAAACGCCCATTTTCGGTTAGGAGATACACCCAGCGGTGTTGGGGCAATTATATTCAACGATGCCAATGGCTATCATTCCCAAACAGGAATGAAACTGACATATGCTCACCATTTAAGGATGGGGGGCGACGATGTTAGGGTTTTAAATCAACTCTCTTTTGGCCTTAGCGGTACCGTTTTGCAAAGTAGCTTGGATGAATCTGAATTTAGATCTGTTATACCTGATCCTTCTGTTGCCGGTATAAGGCTAAGTGCTTCCTATTATAACGTAGACTTTGGTATGTCCTATAATTTCCAGGAATTTTATTCCCATGTTGCTATTACTAATGCCCTTGGCAGTCAACGAAACGTTTATTACAGAAATAGGGCAGATGATCCAAATCAGTTGGTGATAGATAATATTAGGCGATATCTTATTTCGGTAGGGTACATTTTTGGTAGAAGCGAATGGCAGGTTGAGCCTTCCATGCTTTTTCAATTAACAGATTTCACTAATGAAAAAACCATAGATTTTAACACTAAGGTGTACAAGGATGTTGATTTTGGAAGAATATGGGGTGGCCTGTCCTACCGACGAAGTTTTGATGGTGCCCAGTTTCAAACCTCAACAGGTTTTGGTGAGCAGCGTCTTCAATTGATAACGCCGATTGTTGGTGCCAACATTAAAAACTTTCTGGTTTCCTACAACTATTCGTACCAAATGGGTGATATTCGTTTTTCCAATGGTGGTTTTCATCAGATTACCTTAGGGTACGACTTTGGCCAAAAAGAAAGAAAGTACGATTGTTATTGCCCCGCGGCGCAATAAAAAAGCCCTTTTCTAATCAAAAAAGGGCCGTTCTTAAAGTTCTTTTATTCCCAACTATAATTTTTCACTTTCGCCTGTTTTTTGATGGCCTTAAGCATTACATTTTCCAGCTCTCCTGTGGTATTGTCTTTTTTGTTTTTTAAAATATAAGCGTCCCTTTTTGTATTTAAATTTTGTATTTCTTTCTGTATTTCTTCCCTTTCGGTTTTTTTGGATTCAATATAACTAGCAATTTCCTTTTTGGATTTGTTGCGAAGTACTTCAGGAAGCTCATCTTTAGCGATTTTGTCAACATCAAATTCTTTATCCGCATGGGCGTCTACCAAATCCCAATTTTTGTTATTGTATAGTCTAGAACTTTTACTAACGGCCCTTTTCACCGCAACGGCTTCTTCTAATTCCATGGCGTTCGCATCTTGTGCTGACTGCATTTGCATTTTAGAACTTCCAAGTGCTCCATAAGAGACATAAGTTCCGTTCAATTTTCTATTCAGTTTTATGATACTATCGTCATATGGGGTTTTTATATACACAACTTCGCGGTTGTGATCAATGGCCATATAATCCCCACCGGTTAATACCGCCCCTTTTTTCCAATCGGTATGAATCCCTTCTTCATAATTCCCACAAAAAATGGTATTGACCACAATGTCTTTCTTTTTGGCATTGGTAACTGCATCTCGGTAGTTTAATTTTCCTTGGGTAAATGGTTCGTTTCCTGCTATAAATATCATCTTTAGATTGTCTGGATTGTTACCCCAATCCAACTGCTTTAAGGATGTTTGGATAACTTCTCCGCAATATTCCTCACCTCCATTGGTGCGTAAGGAAAATAGTTTTTCGGAGATTTCGTCTAAGTCGCTGCTAAAGTTGAGTACTTGTTGTATGTATCCCTCTTGTGAGGATAGTCCGTCATTTCCGTATTGATAAATAGCAATTTGTAGTACAGGTCTGCTGTCATCGCCGCACTTTGCATGTGTAAATTCATTTACAATATCCCAAAGTTGTGATTTCGCCTGACTAATTAATCCGTCCATACTGTTACTGGTGTCCAATAGCAAGGCTATTTTCACCCTATTATTTTTAGCGTTTGTTTCTATGGGTGCTACTGCTTGTGCCATTATAGTTTCATTTTTAGCTTTTGGTGTTAACTCACAACTAAAACCAATAGTTAGCGATAAGCATACTAAACCGACCGTCATTATTTTCTTGTGATTTTTCATTTTATTTGTTTTACGATTATTGCTGTAAAACTATGGGCGAACTTTTTCTAATAATAACGGAATTGAGGTAACCCTCGTTATGAATGAGTAAAGTGCTTGCTTGGGCATGTGAAAGGTGTTATTTCCACATTTATTGGCCTATTGACGAAGTTTGTGTGTTTTTTTGTACCGTGTAAATCAGCTATGTTTACAGTATCTATTGGGTATGAGGTAAGGGCTTTTGCCAAATCTAAAACGATTGTTCGGTGATTTTTAAAAAGATGAAACAGTACATATTCTACATAACTTTGGCTTTCTTTTTAGGCAGTTTTTTGGGTATTTCCCAAAATAGCACGGTAGATAATCAATTTAAATTAAAAGGAAGCGTACGGATGAAAGCCACTAGGGCTCCAATCTCTGGTGTTTTGGTATCAACATCTTCTGGCATTCTGGCCTACACGAATGGTTTGGGAGAATTTGAGATAAATACTACTATAGGGGAGTTTCTTACCATTGAAGATATTGGCTTTCAAACGGTAAGGCTACGTGTAAAAAGTAAGGATGCTATTTTAGTTCAAGTAGAGGATTATGTCCCCAACGATAAAAAAGAGGCCGCCACTATCATGTCAAGCACATCTGTTGAACGACACCGGGCTTATTTGGATTCCGCCCTTACTTACAAAAAAACAGATATTGCCAAGAGTATTGACTTTGTTGCACAATCTATAACTCATTTAGGAAAACTTGGAAACAAGAAAGAACTTGCTAAGTCGCTGACTATGCTTGGTGAGATATATCTTTTTCATAAACAATATGATTTGGCCTCCGATAATTTTGAAGATGCCTTAGTGGCTAATAAAAGCATTGAAACATCGCTGTTGTTGGGTAAAACGTATGTTATAACAAAACGATTTCAAGAGGTTGCAAGCCTAATGGAACCATTGCAAGAACTAAAGGGTATGTTGCCTTATCAACGTGTGACTTTGTATGAATTGCTAGGAGATGCGAAAAAGGGTCTTAATGATATTCCAATGGCAGTATCTTTTTATAACGAGGGCCTAACGGTTGCTACTAAGAATCAAATAGCACCAAAAATGACAGATTTAACCTCTAAAATAGCTGATGCTTACGCGCAGGATAATCAACTTATAGAAGCTGAAGCCTATTATGGTAATTCTTTGCAGCTCGCAAATAAAATGGCGCCTAAACGAGCTTTACAAGAAAAGGAAAAAGTAGCCGATTTTTATAATAAAAAAAATCAGTTTACCGAGGAAATCGCTATGCGGAAGAATAGCTTGGAAACACTGGAAACACTGGAAAAACTAAAAAGCCCTAGAGAACGAATTTCTAAAACAGAATTGGGAGATACGATTACCGCCCAGCGTATTAATTATAAAATTGCCAATGCCTACATTTCTCAAGACAAGTACAATGAGGCAATTCCGTTTCTGGAAAAAAGTATTGTAGAAGCTGATTTTGAAGATGACCTTTTGGTGCAAAAGGACGCTACCAGAAAGCTGTCTGAGGTCTACGAGTACAAAGGTGACTTTAATTTAGCCTTGGAAACGTATCAGGATTACGTTGCACTTGTAGATACCTTGTATATTCGCAAAGAACAGGAAATTTCTAGGGCTGCGCGCTTTAACAGAGAAATTGCATCCACTCAAAGTAGGATAACCGGTTTGGAGCAAGAACGGGAACTTTCACAAAGCAAATATGATTTAGCCTTGACTCAAAAAGAACTATCCGAGGAAAGTTATAAAAATCAAAGATGGGTTATTTATTCCCTTATCTGTGGGCTTGTGTTAATGGCTTTGGCAACCTTCTTTTTTTACAGGAGCAATCAGCAACAAAAATTAGCCAATAACCTATTGGCTTTACGATCCTTACGCTCACAGATGAATCCGCATTTTATTTTTAATGCGCTTAATTCGGTAAATAATTTTATTGCAAAGAGCGATGAAAGAAGCGCTAATAGATACTTGAGCGAGTTTTCAACTTTAATGCGGTCTGTGTTAGAAAATTCCGAGGAGGATTTCATACCGCTTTCTAAAGAATTGAATTTGTTGGAGTTGTATATCAAACTGGAACATTCCCGGTTTCCGGAGAAGTTCGATTATCGCATCAGTATTGATGAACATGTTGATATTCCCAGCTTTCAAATACCCCCTATGTTGTTACAGCCCTATATAGAAAATGCAATTTGGCATGGGCTTAGGTACAAAGAAGAAAAAGGGCTTCTGGAGGTAAAAGTAAGGTCAAAAGTTGAAAACGTCCTTGAAATATGTATTTCTGATGACGGAATTGGAAGAAAGAGGTCTGGAGAACTAAAAACCTCACATCAAAAAAAACAACGTTCTAAAGGTATGGGTAACATAAAACAAAGGGTAGCTATCTTAAATGATATGAATAAAAACAAAGTAGCTGTTATAATATCCGATTTACATAAGGACGGCTCAGGGACAAAAGTAGTTTTTACCTTAAAAAAAGATATATGAGTTTAAATGCGATTTTGGTAGAAGACGAAGCAAATAGTAGGGAAATCCTTCGAAATTATATTAGTAAATACTGTCCCAGAGTGAATCTGATAGGGGAAGCTTCATCCATACAAGAAGGCTTACAGCTTATTAACTCCAATACCTTGGATATGATTTTTTTGGATGTGGAGATGCCGTTTGGAAATGCTTTTGATTTACTGGAGCAGGTTCCGGATAGAACATTTGAGACTGTTTTCGTTACAGCCTACGACCATTATGCGAAGGATGCTCTTAACGAACATGCAGCCTATTATCTTATGAAACCAATTAACATAGATGAATTGATTAAGGCTGTAGACTATGTTTGGGAGGTAAAACAGAAAGAAGTTAACTTACACGAAGGAGTCTTAAACGCTAAAGCGAAAGGAATTGAAGGGAAGTTGACACTTCCTCAACAAGATGGTTTTCAAGTGCTAAATGTTTCCGATATCTTGTACTGTAAGGCAGATGACAATTACACTGAGATATTTTTGGAGAACAAAAAAATATTGGTCAGCAAGACTTTAAAATATTTTGAGGATGCGCTGGCAGGGTTTCCTTTTGCACGCATCCATAAGTCCTATCTTGTAAACATGAACGAAGTTGTAAAGTATAGAAAGGGGAAAGGAGGAAGTGTGGTAATTTCCAATGGCAAAGAATTATTGGTTTCCGCTTCTAAAAAGAAGGATTTTTTATCCTTTTATGATTAATATAATTCTTGGCATTTAATTAAAACGATACCTTAGGGTAATCCAAAAGAATGACAAAAAAATAGGTATGATAAAGGCTGTACGGGGTAAGTCCCCAATCATAGGAGAGGATTGTTTCATCGCTGAAAATGCAACTATAGTTGGAGAGGTAAGCCTAGGGAACCAATGCAGTGTTTGGTTCAATGCGGTGCTTAGGGGAGATGTACATTATATTAAATTGGGAGATAAGGTAAATGTACAGGACGGAGCGGTAATCCATTGTACTTACAAAAAATCTCCCACGATAATAGGGAATAATGTTTCAATAGGTCACAACGCCATAGTACATGGGTGTACTATTAGGGATAATGTTTTAGTGGGAATGGGAAGTATCATAATGGACGATTGTATCGTGGAAAGTAACAGTATAATTGCAGCAGGAGCGGTTTTGACAAAAGGAACACATGTCCCGTCTGGGAGTATTTTTGCTGGAATGCCCGCCAAAAAGATAAAGGATATTAGTCCCGAATTAAGTTCAGGTGAAATAAACCGTATTGCAGAAGCTTATATCATGTATTCAGGATGGTTTAAGGAGGAGAACGATTAGCAGCTATTTGAATGTTGTTTTATTTTTTGTGATACATTCTTAGGTTTTCAACTATACATCTACATCAATAATATATCCTTATTTTTGTCCCACAAAAATTACAATACATGAATGCATATATATTCCCCGGTCAAGGAGCGCAATTTGTAGGAATGGGCAAAGACCTTTACGATAATTATCCTGTTGCCAAGAAATTATTCGATCAGGCCAATGACATTTTGGGTTTCTCTATTACGGATATCATGTTCAATGGAACCCCTGAAGGATTAAAGGAGACAAAAGTTACGCAGCCCGCGGTTTTTTTACATTCAGTAGTTTTAAGCAAAGTTATGGGTGCCTCTTTTGCCCCAGATATGGTAGCAGGACATTCTTTGGGAGAATTTTCGGCTTTGGTCGCTAATGGGGTATTAACGTTTGAAGATGGATTACGATTGGTATCCAAAAGAGCATTGGCCATGCAAAAGGCATGTGAAGTTCAGCCAAGCACTATGGCTGCTGTTTTAGGTCTTGATGATGCCATGGTGGAGCAAGTATGTGAGGATACACCGGGTATCGTGGTTGCGGCCAATTATAATTGTCCAGGACAATTGGTAATTTCAGGAGAAGTGGCTGCAATTGAAGTTGCATGTGAAAAAATGAAAGAAGCCGGAGCGAAAAGAGCATTGGTATTACCTGTTGGCGGTGCTTTTCATTCGCCACTTATGGAGCCTGCCCGTGAGGAGTTAGCGGCTGCTATCGAAGCGACGGCCTTTGCTGTGTCTTCCTGTCCCATCTATCAGAATGTTACAACTACAGCGGTAATTAATGCTGATGATATAAAAAATAATTTAATATTGCAGCTCACCGCTCCCGTAAAGTGGACGCAAAGTGTACAAAACATGGTAGCTGATGGCGCCACCATGTTTACCGAAATAGGGCCAGGTAAGGTCTTGCAGGGCTTGGTTAGAAAAATAGCGCCAACCGCACAAACACAATCGCCCATACTGAAGTAACACGATTCCCTAAAACTTGCACTTCAACCTAAATACTGCTTTTTAACCTGATATGTAATGGTTTAGGTGTTTTTTTTAGTAATATTGAATCCCTTTTTGGAGTCTTTTCCAGTTGGAAATATCAGTGTAAAAGGAACTTACATGAAAATGAAAAATTCGTCTAGTTATTATAAAAAAATGCCATTGGTATTGCCATTGAGATACTTAGCTATTTTAATGGTTTTGTGTTTTTTAACCTCAACCCATATTTTTGGGCAAACGGTTACCGTATCGGCAACAGAGGCAACTGCAACTGAAGACGGAACGGTATCTGGGGAGTTTACCATACGTCTTACCGGGGGTGGCCTGGGAAATAACTATATTATTGGAATCGTCGCGGATCCACTTAGTACGGCAACCGCAACAACTGATTATAATGCGCTGCCCACTTTTGTGCCAATAACCACTAATATTTTCGGAATTGGGGAGGCTACTATCGACGTAATAGGGGTTCCTGATAACTTTGTAGAAATAGATGAGACCGTAATTCTTGAAATTCAACCCAGTATTGGTTATATCGTTGGAGCACCGGATACGGCAACGGTAACTATTTTAGATGATGATACCCCTGGCGTAAATGTTACTCCGATTAGCGGCAATACCACAGAAGCTGGTGGCACTGCCACATTTACCGTTACTTTGGACAGCGAGCCTACCGCACCAGTGACCATGGCACTTACCAGTAATACTCCAGTGGAAGGGACTGTGCCTGTTGACGTAACCATTCTGCCTGCGGACTGGAATACAGGTGTTGTTGTTACCGTTACCGGGGTAGACGATGCAGCGGTAGATGGAGATGTCAATTATACTATAATTACGGGTAATATTACATCCACCGATCCGGATTATAATGCTTTAGGCGGTGGTACTGTCCCTAATATTCAGGTCACCAACGAAGACAATGATACATTTACTGCTACAATTGTAGCTACCGTCCCAACAGCCACAGAGGCTGGCACCGGAAATAACGGGACGTTTACCGTAGATCTTGGAGCAGAGAACGCAACCGGCTCCGCTGTAACAGTTAATTTTAATCGAACAGGAAGTACAGCTACACATGTGACGGATTATGCTGCTATCGGTACAACTGTCTCAATTCCTGATGGAGATCAGACCGCTACGATTGTTATCAATCCGGTTGATGACAATGCGGTAGAAGGACCAGAAACAGTAATAGTAAACTTGTTGTCCGGTCCCCAGTATGCAATAGGTGGCGCTAACAGTGCAACAGTGAATATTGTAGATAACGATTCATTTACGGCAACTATTACGGCTACGGACGCAACTGCAACGGAAGCAGGATCCGGAAATAATGGTCAATTTACAGTAAATCTTGGAGCGGTAAACCAAACGGGTGCTTCGGTTGTAGTTGGTTTTACAAGATCTGGTTCTGCAACTCATGTAGCGGATTATGCCAGTATCGGTACTACCGTGACTATTGCAAATAATCAGCAAACAAATACAATAACAATAAATCCTGTAGATGACCCTGTCGTAGAGGGTCCAGAAACTGTGACTCTTACTTTAGCCAACAGTGCTGGGTATACTTTAGGTGCGCCAGTTGCTGCCACGGTAAATATAGTGGATAATGATACAGCTGGCTTTTCGGTTTCTACTGGAACACTAGCAACAACGGAGGGCGGCCCAAATGAAACGTTTACCGTTGTCCTAGATGCCGAACCACAGACTAATGTGGTTATTTCGGCATCTTCAGATAATCTTGCCGAGGGATTAGTTTCCCCTGCAAACTTGACATTTACCCCTGCAAACTACAATGTACCGCAAACAATTACGGTTACTCCTGTGGATGAGTTTATTGTGGATGGTGACCAAGCCTACGAGGTTACGTTAAGTATCGTAGATGCCATCAGTGACAACAATTTTGATGGTTTGGCAGATCAAGACGTATCGGTGACAAATGCAGATAATGATACGGCTATTCTTACGATTACCGATAAGGCCGAAAATGAGGACGTTGCCTCCGGGGAGTTGGTGTTCGAGGTGTCTCTGGATATAGAGGTAGTTGACGGATTTACTGTTCAATATACTTTTGCCAATGGAACGGCCATTGGGGGTGGAACCGATTTTACCGCTACTCCGGACGAGCTAGAGTTCGATGGTGATGCTGGTGAGGTACAGACTATAACTGTAGAGATTGTAGATGATCAATTACTGGAGCAGACCGAAGATTTTACGGTGCAACTAGGATTGCCGAGTAATGCAGCAGTTACACTAGCCGGGGGAGGCACCGCAACGGGTAGTATAAACGACGATGATAATTGTGCGCCTGCACCTATCTTGGATACTAGTGTTTCCACATCTTTTTGTGATGTGATCGATGTCAGTTTAAACGATTATACATCCACGCCGGCACCTCCAGGGACCGTGCTTACTTGGAGTACGCTTTCAAACCCATTGAACGAAAATGCGTATTTAGCGCCTGCTCAGGTAGCAAACCCACCTAACGATGGCTCTTATTTCGGATTTTTCTTGGATACCAATGGTACCCCTAACGATTTTTCCGATGATTGTGCCAGTGGTGTTATTGAAGTGGAGCTGATTCTTAACACAAGTCCTACGTTAATTGGGTTTACCGATGGAGAGCGCTGTGGTCCGGGCACGGTGACGCTTACTGCGGAAGGTAGTGGAGCGGCTTCTTTGGTTTGGTACGACTCTGCAAATTCCGATACGCCCCTTTTTACAGGAGATAATTTTATTACCCCTGTAATCTCGAGTACAACTTCGTATTACGTAGAGGCATTAGAAAATAATTGCACATCCGAAAGACAAGAAATAGTAGCTTTGGTCGGAGAGGCCAGTACTACTGGAATAGCTACCAATGGCGCTGCATGTAATATTACAACAAACGGCCCTACGCTTATCGATTTGGACGATAGATTAACGGGAGCTAGTGTTGGTGTTTGGAGTGTGACTACAGATTTATCAAATTCTATCATAATCAATAGTGAAAATGAAGTAGACTTTGCCGGCCGTATTTCCGGTGATTATGTCTTTACGTTTACAACTACCGATTTTACCGCTCCATGTACGGCTGAAACCGTAGAGGTAACTATTTCTGTGAGTGATTGTAATACGGACGATGACTTGGATGGACTAGTAACAGGTCAAGAAGTGGTTTTGGGAACTGATCCTAATAACGCGGATACAGACGGTGATGGTATAGAAGATGGTGTTGAAGCAGGAACCGATTTGAACAATCCTTTAGATGAAGATGATGACGGAATTATAGATGCCTTGGATTCCAATATTTTGGATACAGATGGTGACGGTGTAAACGATCAACAGGATCCGGCTAACGAAAATCCCTGTATTCCGGATAATTCAAGTATAGACTGCCCCGTTGATTTGGAGATAACAAAAACGGCCGACTTTTTGGAAGCGCTTATCGGTGACAACATAACATTTACCATTACGGTCAACAGCTTAACGGATAAAATTGTGAACAGTGTAAAAGTTGGGGACCTGTTGGAGAATGGATTTGAGTATGTTTCCCAATCGGCATCAACTGGCACGTATGACGAAATCACCGGAGAATGGGATATTGAAAATCTTCCTGCCTTAGGTAGCGCAACCTTGGATATTGTGGTACTATTGGTAGAAGGAGATACGTATACCAATACTGCACAGTTACTGGAATCTATCCCAATAGATGATAATGCAAGCAACGACGTTTCGGAAACGGTGGTCATAGAACCTACTATTACGGAAGGCGTAGATTTATTGATTGAAAAACGAGCTATTCCCAATACAGTACTTATTGGTGATAATGTAGTCTTTGAAATAAAGGTTACTAATCAATCTTTATCCGATGTAGTCAGTAACATTAGGATTTCCGATGTGCTGGATGTAAACTTTGATTTCCTCTCCAGCGAAGCGAACAACGGAAATTATGACGAGGTTAGCGGTGAATGGACTATCCCTTTGTTGCAGCTAGGAGAAGAGGCAGAATTGCTCATAACTGCCAGAGCACCCACGCTGGGCGTTTTTGAGAACACCGCGTCCTATATAACGTCGTCCCCGCGAGACGGTGATACTACCAATAATACAGCTACTGTACGCGTTGAGGTTATTGAGAAAACGGAAGCATCTCCTGGATTTTTATATAATCAATTTTCACCTAACGGTAATGGCCAGAACGAGATATTACGGATTAATCTAACCGACCCTCAGACCGGATTAGATGTATCCATACTTTATAGTATTAATATCTTTGACCGTTATGGGAATCAGGTGTTCGAGGTTCAAAATGCTAACAGTGGAGATGTTTGGGACGGCACCTATGAAGGTGTAGAAGCCCCAAAGGGAACCTATTTTTACGTGATGAAGTATAGAATAAATAATGGTGAGGAAGTAACAGAAAAAGGTTGGATTCAGTTGATCAGATAAAAGTGATTATGCATAAGATATACAATAGATTTAAATATACTTTTATACCCTGTTTGCTTTTGTTTGTCGGTTTGGTTACAACTTCCATGTATGGACAAAAGGAACCTCAGTACACTCAATACATGTACAATATTGGTAGTTTTAATCCTGCGTATGTTGGAACAGTTGAAACGGCAGAACTTGCTACACTTTATAGGGCGCAGTGGATCGATATACCAGGGGCTCCAAGAACCATACGGTTCGGGGCAAACCTTCCCTTTAGCAATGAGACTATGGGGCTGGGAATCAATATTGTAAATGATCAATTGGGACCTTTGACACAAACGTATGCGGATATCTCCTATTCGTATCAAGTAAAGGTTACGGACAATACCAAACTATCTTTTGGTATGGATTTTGGAGGTTCATTTTTGAATGTTGACTTTAATAAGGGTACGTTTGAAAATCCTGGAGAGCCCTTAAGTTTGGAACGTATAAATAACTTTTACCCTACAGTAGGTGCAGGTCTATTCATGTATGGTAATCAGTGGTACCTAGGTGCTTCCATTCCCAACTTCCTTACAGAAGGAGTGTATAACGATGAGGTAGCTTCGGTTGTAGATGATAAGATTCAGTTTAATTTTATCGGAGGTTATGTATTTAATCTGTCCGATGGATTAAAATTTAAACCTGCCTTTTTGGTCAACTCCTTATCGGGTGCGCCACTTAATATAAATCTTTCCGCTAACTTTTTAATATCCGATGTGGTTACGGCCGGGTTATCCTACAGGGTTGAAAATGCATTTAGTGGTTTGGCAGGATTTCAAATATCAAACAGCACATTTGTAGGCTACTCTTACGACTATAATACAAATGCATTAGGAGAATTTAATCAAGGTTCCCATGAGGTGGTACTCAAATTTTATTTGGGTAGAGGTGGTAAAAATTCAAATGATAAGAACGATAAAAGTGGAAACTCAAAAGGAAAAGCGAAACAAATAGATTCTCCAAGATTCTTTTAATTTGCTGATAGCATATGAAATGAGTCTTAACACTATTATGATAGGCGATTCACATCCGACCTTTAAAAAATATCAAAAGATGAAATGGAACATATTCCTTACTTTTTTAATCATTGTAGGAAACCTTTGTTTGGGTCAGGAAAATAGATCAAAAGCGGACAATTATTTTTATGGTTACGAGTACCAGAAAGCAATTGAGGCTTATGCAAAGGAGCGTACAAAGAAACCATTGACCGATACCCAGCTTTTGAATTTGGCAGACGCCTATTTTAATACGGGTGCATATGAAAACGCTTCCAAAATCTATTTAGAAAGTAACAAGAAGGACACGATCATGTCTGTTCATAGGTTTAATAAAATGTTGCAGAGCCTTTCTAAAACTTCGGATAGAGAACGCGTTGTAACCTTTTTAAAAACCAGATCCGCATCTTTATCATCGGAATTTTTAGAAAATGCGACCTTTAACTATGAACTTATGGAGGGCGGAGAGGGCAACCTAGACTTTACATTGTTTAATGTTGCGATTAATAGTCCACAATCGGACACGTCCCCTGCGTTCTACAAGGATCAACTGCTATTTAGTAGCTCTCGCCAACAAGAAGACAAAAACACGTATATACCTACTGGAGAATCTTACCTGGATATTTATGCAGCTTCGTTAGACGAAAACGGAATGGCAAACAATGCCACCGTTTTTTCTAAGATTCCCTTTTCTAAATTCCATAAGTCAACCCCATTCTATTCAGAAAAGCTGAATAATATATTTTACATTCTTTCCAATACGAATGAAGGGGAAATGGCCTTTGACGATAACTGGAAAAACGCACTGGCAATAGGTGTTTTGAATGCTAGTGGTCAGTTTAGATTTTTGCTAAGGGACTTGAGTACTTCTTTTTACTATCCGTTTTTCGACGCAGAATCCGATCGCTTGTACTTTGCAGCCAATTTTGAAGACAGTTATGGGGGAACCGATATTTATTATGTGACCACCAACAATGGTCAGGTAATGTCGGCACCAACAAATTTGGGCCCAAGGATAAATTCTCCTGGAAATGAGATTTCTCCTTTTCTCTTTAATGGTAACCTTTATTTTTCGTCTGATGTCTTTTACGGCTTAGGCGGTATGGATGTGTATAAGTCCAAAATATTGGCTAACGGCGGTCATAGTATACCTGTGAATTTGGGGAAAGGTATCAATACGGACAAAGATGATTTTGGCTTCATTATAAAGAAAAACGGAACGGATAGCTATTCTGGATATCTTGCCTCTAATAGAGAGGGTGGTAAAGGAGGTGATGACATCTATGGTTTTAACATCGTTGGAGTTCCAGGCTTAAGAACATTCGCACTTAGGGGAAACGCCATTAATTCAGCCTCTAAAGAGGGAATAGGCCAGGCTCAAATCACAGTGTTGGATACAGAAAGCGTTGTGTTAAAAGAAGCCTATTCCAAGGCAGACGGTTCTTTTTCAATAGAAATTCCATGGCAGGACGGTTTAACTATTACGGCTACTAAAGAAAATCATTCTCTGTTTTCTCTCAGTTTAACCCCTGATCAGATGAGTGAGGTACAGAAATCTCCCTTTGAAATTAGTTTTGTAGTTCTTGATGATCTTGTAGAGGAACTGGAAGGTCAAAAAGTTATAAAATTGAACAAATTTTATTTTGACAAAGGTAAAAGTGTTGTTAACGCTGCAATAGCCGCCGAGTTGGATAAAGTTGTAGAGACCGTGCGTAAATTTCCGGAAATACGATTAGCAATAGCAAGTCATACGGATAGTAGGGGAGTTTCTTCAACTAATCTGCAGCTTTCCCAAAATAGGTCTAATGCAATTCAGGCTTATTTGTTGAAACAAGGTGTTTCCCAAACCAATATTGTTGAAGCTTTAGGCTATGGTGAAGAAAAATTGACGAACAAGTGTATCAACGGGGCCTATTGCTTGGAATTTTTACATAAACAAAATGAACGCACATTAATTAAGGTGATGAGGTAAGACCTCACATAATTAGAAAATAACGATATAAAAATAATAGAGCGAAAAACAGGATAAAAATACAATTCCTATGTAGGTAAGGTTGCGTAAGTTTTTATTTGGTCTATACACTATTGGAATATCATTACTCATCACATTTTTTAAGTTCATGTATCCAATAATTGGAGCTACCACGAAGGAAACAAACGTTGCCAGTGCCACAAGATTTCCCATATTTGCGCCAAATGCTGCGATAACGATAAAGTTTACTACTGCCAAAAGAATAACGCCTATGGCAAAATTAACTTTGTTATGTATAGGCTCCTTGCTTGGTTTTAGAAGCCCAATAATATCCAAACTTACCCGAGTAACTGCATCATGTGCTGTCATACAGGTACTAAACATGGTAGCAAAAGCTGAAATAGCAATAAAGAGATAGGCCCAAGTTCCAATGTGCGTGGTAAACAACTGAACCACTTGATCTGCAAAATTAACAGCATTTCCGCTAAGAACAGTATTGGTGCCATAAAGCGTAAACCATCCTATCGTCATAAAAAAGAGTGCCAATACCCCTGTTAATATGTAGCCTATATTGAACTCTTGTAAAGATTCGCGCAACGTTGGTTTTTCTTGGCTTTTCCACTTCTCTATACTCCATAGACTTACCCAACTGGAGGCCTCTACGGTCGTAGGCATCCAACCCATCAGACCAATCAAGAATAATATTCCTACTTCGTTAAAGATAGGCGTAGGTTTAAAATCGTTAACCGGTGCTACCTGTCCCTGAAAGACCACTAAAGCTGTCGTGACGATTAGTGCTATAAACAAGATGCTTACCACGAATTTTAAACTGATTTCTAGAAACCTGTATTTACCAATGATTAATAAACCGCTAATAAATACAAAAAGTCCCAAGGCAACATAGCTTATCGATATGTCACTAATCTTAAATAGGTTGATAAACAAGCCAGCCGTTACGGTATATAGTGCAGCTAATATTGTAAAAGTAGTTAGTAAGGTAATTGCCGCGTAGAACCACAGATAGCCTTTCCC
>CAYGUY010000016.1:8571-33882 GCA_964353165.1 uncultured Maribacter sp. | reverse complement strand
AAATCTATTTTATCGGACTTGTATAAGCTTACGGTAGCCAAAATTCTATTTTCATAATATGGGTTGGGTTGTCCTCCGATTATTCTTTTAGAGGTTCCTAAGATGAGACCAACTTTGTTTTTAGGTATTTGGGCAGTACTACTGTATGTTTTTCCTTCTGCAAATGAGTTGATGAGGTAGTTGCAAATCAGTAAGGATAAAAAAGGAATCAATATAAGTACAATCCCGATTCTTACTATTTTTTTTCGCATATGTAAACCAATCTAGTTTTAAAGATAGTGAAATCGAATCTTACTACTGCTGACTACAATGATACTATTGTTTTAATTTTTTAGGAAACAATTGCCGTTTTAAAATTAATGTAACACTAAACTTTTTGCTAAAACCTTGCAATTCTTTTGGTAAAATCAGAATATTACTTTAAAATCTATATTGATTTAAAATATAATAGGCTATTATTCATAAAGATTGTCAGTTATGCATGAAAGTAAAAGGGTTAAATTTGAGTGAGTCCCATAATTCTAAACCCTTAGTAATGAAAAATGTACCTCCTTATAAACCCATAAATAAAATACGTATTGTTACCGCTGCTTCTTTGTTCGATGGTCACGATGCGGCTATTAATATTATGCGGAGGATAATTCAGGCTACCGGCGTTGAGGTGATTCATTTGGGGCATGATCGGAGCGTGGAGGAAGTAGTGAATACGGCCATCCAAGAAGATGCGAATGCAATATGTATTACCTCCTATCAAGGCGGGCATAACGAGTATTTTAAGTACATGTACGATTTGCTCAAGGAAAGGGGCAGTGAACATATCAAAATTTTTGGTGGTGGTGGAGGCGTTATCCTTCCGCAGGAAATAAAGGAATTAATGGATTATGGTATTTGTCGATTGTATTCCCCGGACGATGGCAGGGAAATGGGCTTGCAAGGTATGATCAACGATTTGGTAGAGCAGTCGGATTTTCCAGTTGGGAATCATATCGATAATGAAGTGCAAAGACTTCCAGAAAGAAACCATAAGGCTATTGCCAAACTTATTTCAGCAGCAGAGAATTTCCCTGATTTGGCCAAAAATGCATTGGACGCAGTGGAGGTATCAGCAAAGGATTCTAAAACTCCTGTATTAGGAATTACCGGGACTGGAGGTTCGGGTAAATCTTCACTAGTTGATGAATTGGTGCGACGATTTCTTATGGATTTTCCGGAGAAATCCCTTGGGATTATCTCTGTAGATCCCTCAAAACGAAAAACAGGCGGTGCCCTGTTGGGCGATCGCATACGGATGAACGCCATCAACAATTCTAGGGTGTATATGCGGAGTCTGGCAACGCGGCAATCTAATCTTGCCTTGTCCAAACACGTCAACAAAGCCGTTGAAGTATTGAAGGCCGCACATTTTGATTTAATTATTCTGGAAACGTCGGGTATTGGCCAATCGGATACCGAAATTATTGAGCACAGTGATGTATCGCTCTATGTTATGACGCCCGAATTTGGAGCTGCAAGCCAGTTGGAAAAAATTGACATGCTAGATTTTGCTGATTTAGTGGCCATAAATAAATTTGATAAAAGAGGAGCTTTGGATGCCTTGCGCGATGTAAAAAAACAATACATGCGCAACCATAATCTTTGGGATGCCAAGCAAGAGGATTTACCTGTTTTTGGAACGATTGCCTCGCAGTTTAATGATCCTGGGATGAATCGTTTGTATGGTGCAGTGCTAGAGGAATTAGTAAGTAAAACAAAAGCAATATTAAAAACTTCCTTTGATTTTACTGCTGAATCAAGTGAAAAAATCTATGTGATACCGCCAGCTCGAACACGATATCTTTCTGAAATTGCGGAAAGTAATCGAGCATACGACACAAGTGCATTGGAACAATCCAAAACGGCACAAAAACTATTTGGTATTTATAAGACCTTGGAATCTGTAAGCAGAACTACGGTGGATCTTGGAACACAAGGCTTAGACTTAGGAGCCCATAGTAAGCGAACACAGGAAATTGCGGATTTATGCAAGTTGTTGTTGGCGGAGTTCGATAGGATAAAGCTAGACCTAGACCCTTATAACTGGAAAATGCTGGTGGCATGGCAAGATAAAGTTGCCAGCTATAAAAATCCTGTATACACCTTTAAAGTTCGTGATAAAGAATTAAAAATCGATACGCATACTACATCACTTTCCCACTCGCAAATACCAAAAATAGCGCTACCAAAATACGAAGCTTGGGGCGATCTATTGAAATGGATGTTACAAGAAAACGTACCTGGTGAATTTCCTTTTGCAGCAGGATTATACCCTTTTAAAAGGACGGCAGAAGACCCCACACGCATGTTTGCAGGTGAAGGAGGTCCGGAGCGCACCAATAGAAGGTTTCACTATGTAAGTATGGGGCTTCCTGCTAAACGATTATCTACCGCTTTTGATAGCGTTACCCTTTATGGTAACGATCCAGACTACAGACCGGATATTTATGGTAAAATAGGAAATGCGGGCGTAAGTGTGTGCTGTTTGGACGATGCTAAAAAACTCTATTCAGGCTTCATTCTGTCTGACCCGTCGACTTCCGTAAGTATGACTATAAATGGACCTGCTCCCATGTTACTGGCCTTTTTCATGAACGCTGCCATAGATCAACAGTGTGAATTATATATCAGGGAAAACGGACTAGAAGATGAGGTGGCTAAGAAAATAAACGCTATTTACAAAGGCAAGCAGCGACCACAATACCATGGTGAACTTCCTGAAGGAAACGATGGATTAGGTTTGTTCCTTCTTGGGGTTACAGGAGATCAGGTATTGCCAGCAGCCGTATATCAACAAATAAAAATGAAGACCCTGTCGGAAATCAGGGGTACGGTGCAAGCAGATATATTAAAGGAAGATCAAGCACAGAATACCTGTATTTTTTCGACCGAATTCGCACTGCGGCTTATGGGTGATGTGCAAGAGTATTTCATTACGAATGCGGTACGTAATTTTTATTCCGTTTCCATTTCAGGATACCATATCGCAGAAGCAGGAGCTAATCCTATTACCCAACTGGCCTTAACCTTGTCAAACGGATTTACATACGTAGAGTATTACCTTTCCAGGGGAATGGATATTAATGCTTTTGGCCCGAATCTATCTTTTTTCTTTTCCAACGGAATTGATCCGGAGTATGCGGTTATAGGTCGGGTCGCCAGAAAGATTTGGGCCAAGGCCATGAAGCATAAATATGGGGCCAACGAGCGAGCTCAAATGCTCAAATATCATATTCAGACCTCTGGTAGAAGTTTGCATGCACAGGAAATAGACTTCAATGACATTCGTACAACATTACAGGCCTTATATGCGATTTATGATAACTGTAATTCCTTACATACGAATGCGTATGATGAAGCCATAACCACACCAACAGAGGACTCGGTAAGAAGGGCCATGGCCATTCAGTTAATTATCAATAAGGAATTAGGGCTTACCCAAAACGAAAACCCGCTTCAAGGTTCTTTTATTATAGAAGAACTTACCGATTTAGTGGAGGAAGCTGTTTTGTTGGAATTTGATAGGATAACAGAAAGGGGAGGCGTTTTAGGTGCCATGGAAACGATGTACCAACGCAATAAGATTCAAGAAGAGAGCCTACATTACGAAACGCTCAAACACAATGGAGAATTTCCTATTATAGGAGTGAACACCTTTTTGAGCTCAAGAGGCTCCCCTACTATCCTCCCAAATGAGGTGATTCGGGCGACAATGGAGGAGAAGGAACATCAGATTGAAACTCTACAACATTTGCACGAAAGCGCAAACCAAGATGCGTTGTTGGATGAACTACGAAAAACAGCCATTGCCAACGGCAACATTTTTGAAACCCTTATGGAGGTAGGTAAACGTTGCTCCTTGGGACAGATTACCAATGCGTTATTTGAGGTTGGTGGACAGTATCGTAGAAATATGTAAAAGCACCCTAGCCTCCAAAGGGGGAACTTAAAAATATAGTTGAATTCCTAAATGGTTCTACTAAAAAATAATAACGAAGGTAAACGTAGGTTTTAAATAAAATATTTTGCTAAATAAAGGGTACTTCCTTCTTTATGAACTCTTCCATAGTTTTAGCCGTGGTATTCCCATTAAAATCCCAAAACATAATTTTATCGGTCACATAGTACCCTTTATGAACTAGGACTATCACCTGTGTTCTCAAATTTATTTTGAAAGTAATGCAAAAAATAGCTGTGCTACTGGTTTTAGATTCAAGTTCCTGAAAAATTCTAAAACAGATTTATAGTTTCGGCTCCCAACCTTTGGCATACTCCCTTTTCCAGCTTTTCATGGCGTTTTCGTTATTGAGAACCTTTCCGGTTTTTTGGTCTACTTTTAAGGTTTCACCAGCATCCTGTGCCATATTACCCAAATGACATAGCATTGTGGAAATACTAGCATCGTTGATTTCTGCATGTAGAGAGGTGTCACTGCGGATGGCATCAAAAAAGTTACCTACGTGATTCACATCTAAGTTTCCTTCCCCACGTGTATTGGTGGTCGCACTTTGTGCTTTTTCAAATTCCATCTTTACCGGATTTCCCTGTAAATCAAACTGTTTGTAAAAATTTCGGTCTAGTTGTATGATGCCCTTACTACCATAAATGGTTACTCCGCGACCAGGTTGCTCTGGCATTATTACACCGCGGCTGTGTCCCGTCCATGTAATGAATTTATTATCTGGATACTTAAAGGTCACCTGCTGGTTGTCCACAAATTGCCAATCATCATCATAGGCGTATTTTCCGCCGAAGGAAGTTACACTTTCTGGTAAATCTACACCCAATGCCCAGCGGCAGATATCTACTTCGTGTGTTCCATTATTATGCATTTCTCCCGTGCCCCAAGTTTTAAACCAATGCCAATTATACGGGTGTATATTGTCTCGATAATTCTCCCGCGGTGCCGGGCCTTGCCATAAATCCCAATCCAGTGTTTTTGGAACCGCAATTTCCTTGCCCTTACCAATAGAACCTCGGTTATTGGAATAGTAGGCCTCTCCTTTATACACTTCTCCAATTTCACCGGCCCTAATATCTTTAATGGCTTGTATCGAGGTTCTTGCAGACCGCTGTTGGTTCCCCATTTGAACCTTTTTCCCATATTTGTTTTGAGCGGCTACCAGGAGCTCGTTTTCGTGTGGATTATGACTACAGGGTTTTTCTATATATACATGCTTTCCTGCCTGCATGGCCATGATTGCCATTGGGGCATGCCAGTGCTCTGGTGTAGCTATGAAAACGGCATCTACATCTTTGTCTTCCAATATTTTTCTAAAATCCTTTTCAACCTTAGGGACATAACCAATGGTCTTTTGGCACCAGATATTATGTTCTTCTATAATAAGGTCATCAACATCACAATTGTAAAGAATTTTTGCATTGTCGTTAGCATGGATTGCCCTAACATGTGCTTTTGCCCTACTGCGAACCCCAATTACAGCACAATTTATATGGTCGTTGGCACCTATAATTCGTGTATTGCCCAAAGCGGTAAATGGCAGTCCACCTAGTGTTAAGGCCAGAGAACCTGCCGTTGTCTTTTTGATAAAATCTCTTCTATTGTTCCTCATGATTTAATTGTTGGTTATGGGCCTAATTTTTATATTCTTAAAGCTTACATGGTCTCCGTGGTCCTGTAATAGGATTTGACCGCTGTCCAATTCCCCAAAATTGGGCCAGGTAATATATTTACTGTTTGCCACTAGTTTTCGGTATTCATCGCTTTTGCGTACGTACTCTAATACCTTGGCGCCGTTAAGAAAGTGTGCTACAGTATCGTTTTTAGAAATGATGTGCGCCGTGTTCCATTCTCCGATGGGTTTGATTGGTTTATTGATATCCGCTTGTATAAGATCATAAAGCGAGGCAACTGTTCTGCTTCCTTCATGGTTTCCTAATTTTGCGTCAGGGTGTTTTGCATCGTCCAATAGTTGGAACTCCAGACCAATAGACGAACCAGGGCCCTTGTTCAATTCAGAATCAACATAGTATTTAATGCCACTGTTGGCGCCTTCTGTCAGTTTAAAATCCAACATCAATTCAAAGTCACCATATTTTTCAATAGTAACGATATCGCCACCTGCGGCCGATTCTGCTCCACCGGAGGACAAAACAGTAAGTACCCCATCTTCGATTATCCAACCTTTATCTGGAAAACCATCTAATTTGGCACCTCTCCAACCTTGAGTAGTTTTTCCGTCCCAAAGCATTTCCCAGCCTTGGTCTGCTTCATTAGTTGTGAGCTGGTTTGTTTGGTTCACTATTGGTAATGGACTTTTTTGAGCATATTTTTCCAAGCTATCGGTAAGAATGCGAATGTTTCTCCAAATAATTTCGGTCCCGGGTTCTTGATCTTTTCCTATGCTATGTACCTGTAGTCCAATGAATCCACTTTCCGTTTGGTCGTCAACTAAATGCGCGGCCGGTACTCCGTTAATCCAGGTTTTAATGGTATCTCCTAAGGCTTCAATACGATAGTGGTTCCAATCGTTTTGTTTGAATGCTTTTTTTGCAGCCGTATATTCATCGGCAATAGGATGTAACCATCCTCTTCTGCCTTCATCGTAAATACCTGCGCTCCAAGCTCTATCCGACGGGTCTATTTCAATTTGATACCCATGTACTTGACCATCTCTGTAATAGGGATAGCTATTGCTGCGTATTTGAATACCGGAGTTCATACTTGGGTCTACTTTATAATCTAACTCCAATATAAAGTCCCTATACATTTTATCAGAAGTTAAAAAGGAGTTTGGTGTGTTCGATACCGTAGTGCCTACAATCGTACCCTCTCGAACCTCGTATGTTGCGGTACCACCTTTTTGTGTCCAACCTGTTAGGGTTTCAGTATCAAAAAGTTGAATCCATGGGGTGTTGTCCTTTTTCTGTTGCTCACAAGAATGAAAGATTATTGGAACTATAAAAAGAAGAATGATTTTTCCCAATTTTTCATTGGTGCGACTAGTGGTTACTCGTTTCATTTTGAGAGGTTTATTTTTTGGTTTTCTAAAGATATAAATTTTGAGCATAATTAAATTCTGTCTGTTTCGGACAATTTTTGTCTTTGTGGTAATCGTCATCATTGTGGATGAAACAAATGCATAGGCTAACTATGTTTCTATTCTGAATTTTTTTTAATCAATTTAGTATATAACTAACGATAATTCTTCCATCTATAAAACACATAAGCAGTAGTCGAGATTACAGTGAAACTCCGCGTTTCCAAGGTATAAAGTCATCTTGCCCCAATATATCAGCTTTAGCAATGATTTCGCCACTGGCTACTTTAATAATGTACTCTAGTAAGGCGGCTCCCGTTTCTTCTATGGTTTGATTGCCCGTAATAACAGCTCCGGTGTCTACATCTATAATGTCCGGCATGCGTTCTGCAAGGTCATGGTTGGAGGCTACTTTTATAACCGGGGCTATAGGATTTCCTGTAGGCGTTCCTAGTCCGGTTGTGAAAACTATGATATTGGCCCCAGAACCTACCATGGCTGTAGTACTCTCTACGTCGTTACCAGGCGTGCACAACAGATTTAGTCCAGGTTTGGTCACGTATTCCCCATAGTCCAAAACAGCTGTAATAGGAGAGGTGCCTCCTTTTTTTGCAGCTCCTGCAGATTTCATGGCATCGGTGATCAATCCGTCCTTTATATTACCGGGAGACGGATTCATATCAAATCCCGAACCCGCTGCCGCTGCACTGGTTTCATAGGCCTTCATTAGGCTCATAAAACGTTTGGCATCTTTATCCGTTACACATCGGTTGACCAATTCTTGTTCTACCCCACAAAGCTCTGGAAATTCGGAAAGAATCGGTGATCCACCCAAGGCTGCCAATATATCCGAGGCATATCCCAAGGATGGATTTGCGGATATCCCGGAAAAACCATCGGACCCGCCACATTCCAGTCCCATTTTTAGTTTGGAGAGTGGCGCTGGTTTTCGGGTTACTTCGTTCGCCTGTTTAATCCCTTCAAAGGAGTCTGTAATAATCTTGTTTAATAAGTTATCTACTGTTCCCATTTGTTGCTGCTCGTATATCAGGATCGGTTTTTCTAGGTTGGGATTTAATCGATGTAAAGCATTTTTGAAAATATCGATTTGTAAATTCTGACATCCCAAACTTAGCACGGTAGCACCCGCCACGTTAGGGTTGTTTACATAACCTGCGAGTAAGCTTGCAAGACTTTCGGAATCCTGGCGTATGCCCCCGCAACCACCTTGGTGGGTAATGAATTTTACTTGAACGTTATCAAAAGCCGGAGAATTCTTGTTCGTCCCAACTTTGGAGCTTTCGACTGGTTTTCCATTTATTAGTTGTCGTAATAGGAGACGTTGCGCGCTTATGCTGCCTATATTCAGCTCTTTTTCAAAAGTATCCTTCAGCACTTCTATATTTCTGTTTTCACAAAATACCAAGGGAAAGAATAACCAAATATTTTGTGTTCCTACCTGTCCGTCCGCTCTGTGGTAGCCCATGAATGTTCTGTTTTTCCATCGGGCTAAATCTGGTGGTCTCCAGGTGACAACTTGGGTGCTTTGTGTAACGCCTTGGGTTTGATGTTTTACATTTTCGGTAGTAAGTACTTCTCCTTTTTTAATTGGGGTAACGGCCTTGCCTACCAAAATACCGTACATAAAAATTTCTCCACCTACATCTAAAGCGTCCAATGCTATTTTGTGTTTAGCTTTGGTATTGGCGTACATAAAAATTTCTTCTGGTCCTAAAGTAGTACGTTCACCTTTGGTTAAATCGACCAAGGCAATAGCTATATTGTCATTTGGATGAATTCGTATAAGTTTATGCCTCATTGATATTGCTCTTATAAAGGTTGTTGAAATTTACCCATCCTTTTTCAATGCCTGTTTCATCTATGTGCTGCATGGCTATTGCCACAGCTTTTTTCAATCCGGGAACATGATTTAGATTTTCGCCCCAATAATCGGTCTTTGACAGGGCCGTGTTAGCGACGTTATGATAATCTTTAGATTCCCAAATTTTGGAAAATTCCAGAATAATGTTTTCATCATCTTGTACCGGTAATTTTTTCCCACGCCACGTACCTCTATAAAATAGGATAAGACAAGCAAAGGAAAAGACAGAACCTAAGGGCAACTCCTTTTTAAGGTATATGTATTCCAAAAGACTGGGAAGTACGCGTACTTTAAATTTGGAAATGGAATTAAGGGCAATACTGGCTAACTGATGCTTTATAAACGGATTCCTGAACCGGTCGAATACATTATTGGCAAAGCTTTCCAATTCGGTTTTTTCCATGTGTAGGGTAGGTATAATTTCTTCGAATACCAAAGATCGGATAAATGATCCCGTAAAAACATTGTCTACAGCTTGTTTTACTGTTTCATTGCCGTATAACAGGTTAATAGGAACCATCGCAGTATGGGCACCATTTAGAATGCGTACTTTTCGCGTTCGGTAGGGCTGCACATCGTTTACGATTTTAACATCCAAGTTTGTTTTATGAAACGGCAGTTGTGCTTTTAGCTCGGCACCTCCTTCGATGACCCATAGGAAATAAGTCTCCGCGGAAACTAGTAGCTCGTCCTTATAATTCAGTTGTGAAGTGTACGCATCAATGTCATCTTTTGGATATCCTGTAACAATGCGGTCTACTAGACTATTGTGAAATGAACAAGTTTCTTTAAGCCAATTTCTAAAGGCATCGCCCAAGTTCCATAGTGCACAGTAATCCAACACATACTGTTTTAGGGTATCTGCATTTTTATTGATCAATTCACAAGGAATAATGTTCAGGCCTTTGTCCTTGGCTCCCTTAAAATGTGTAAAACGTATGTGCAGCAGCAATGTTAGTTTTCCGGGAAACGAATTTGGAGGTTGCAGTTGTGGCATGTCCTCAGCATCAAATGCAATACCTGCCTCTGTGGTATTTGAAATAACGAACTGCAGATCGGGTTCCTTGGCCAATGAAAGGTAATTAGTAAATTCCGTATAAGGGTTGACCGCTGTAACAATATTTGTAATTATTTCTTTTTCCTCAATTGCTTTCCCACCTTTAATTCCCTTGCAAAACAAGGTGTACAGGCCGTCCTGGAGCTTTAATTGGGGTATCATCCCATTTGGTATTGGTTGTACAACGGCAATACCCCCTTTAAAATCTGAATGTTTATTGAGTTTTTGGATAGCTTGCCCAATAAAGGCACGAAGAAAGTTGCCTTCCCCAAATTGGATGATTTTGATTGGTGATTTTTTCGTGAGTGCCAAAAAGGGTCTGTTTAATCTTTTCATCAAGCTAAAGTTACAATACGCGTTCCGTAAAATTGTTGAAGAAGAACAAAAACGGAACTTAATTAGTACATTTTTTTACCTAATTATATATAGGATTACTTAGAAATACGAACAGACAAAATAGAATGTCAGCAGAAGGTGAATAAATTTAATTGCCAAGACACCTATTCTATAGTTTTAAAGACTTAAATTGGCCATCCTTCCAAAAACAGAAATAAAACCATCCTTTCCCTATTTTTTTTTTACCTTTAAAAATACCTTTATTCCAGCAAATGAGAATATATTCCCAACCAACAAGTATATGCTTTTTACCGGTTTTATTCAACTGTGTCCTTAGCACAAGCGTAAAGAAAGCCGTTCTTTTTATAATTTGCTTTGCTTTTGTAATACCTCTGCTTTTAGCCCAAGACTCGCCGATGATTTCGGGAGATTATACCAATATACCGTTAAAAGAAGTTATTCTGGACTTGGAGCAAAAAAGCGGTTATTCCTTTTTCTATTTAGAGGATTGGGTGGCAAATGATACCATAACTACGGCATTTAATGATCGACCTATAGCTGTGGTATTAAACAATGTCTTGGAAGGTACTTCCCTAAACCACTACCTCCTTAAAGATGAAAAACGAATTATTCTATTGGAAAATATGGTCGTCTATGACGAGTTGCCCCTATATTTTTTCGGTAGGGATAGCTCCGACACAAATAGCGGAACGGTCAGGGTTGAAAGGAACCTGCCGCCGCCTACATTTTTTAATGAGGATATTCGCCAAACACGAAAGAACTACGGTGTTTCCAAAGTAGGTAAGGCGGATGCTTCCAAACTTAAATCGGCTTATGTATTAAATGGCAAAGCAGTTAATGCGCGAACCGGTGAAGTGATAGAAAATCTGGCCATTCGTGTAAAAGGAACCAATCTGTTGAGTGTAACCGATGCCAACGGAAATTTTCAAATGGAACTGCCTGCCGGTTACAATGTCCTAAGCATAAGGGCGATGGGCATTGAAGCCACAGAACGTGAGGTAATCATGTATAGCGATGGTAGTATAAATTTCCTATTGGAAGAAGGCCTGCAACAATTGGACGAAGTGGTCGTACAGGCCGATGCCGCCAGAAATGTTGAGGATGCGATTACTGGAAGTGAACAGATAGATTCCGAAGAATCCAAGAATATTCCCTTGGTGCTTGGAGAACGCGATATTCTGCAAGTGGCAAAGGCCCTTCCTGGTATATCATCTGCGGGTGAAGGAGCCACAGGACTCAATGTAAGAGGCGGTAAAACGGATCAAAATTTAGTCCTCTTGGACGATGCGGTAATTTATAACCCACAGCACTTTTTTGGAATTTTTCAGGCCTTAAACCCATTTACCACAAAAGGGGTGGATATTTACAAAGGAGCTGTGCCTGTAGAATTTGGAGGCCGTTTATCTTCGGTCTTCGATATCCGTACGAAAAACGGAAACGTAGAAGAGATTTCCGGTGAGGGTTCTGTAGGGCCCGTAACGGCAAATCTAGCCTTGGAAATTCCATTAGAAAAAGATAAATCGTCATTGGTAGTAGGGGGGAGAGGAGCCTATGCGGACTGGATCCTGCGCTCCCTGGATGATGAGTCCCTGAATAACAGTCAGGCTTCCTTTTTTGACGGTATCCTTAAGTATCACAACAGAATAGACGATAATAATGAAGTAAAAGCAACGGCATATTACAGTCGTGATGCGTTTAGCATTACTTCAGATTCCTTATATAATTATGATAACAGACTCTTTTCGGCACGCTGGGACCATCGCTACAATGAAAAGACCAATGGAGCATTAGTTCTGGATAATAGCCGCTATGGGTTCGGAATCGATTTTGACGGAGAGGCCAATATAGATTTTGATTTGGATTATTCCATTGCGGAGACAGGTGTAAAGTATAAGTTACGCAGTTTATTGAACGATAAACATACCTTGGATTATGGTGTTGCGGCAAAGCTCTATTCGGTCAATCCCGGTAGTATTGTACCAACGGGAAGCGAATCCAATGTAAATCCAGTTTTTATAGATGATGAGCAGGCCTTGGAGGGGGCGCTCTTTATTGGGGACGAAATTAATGTAGGAGAAAAACTGTTGTTGAATTTGGGACTCAGGTACGCCTTTTTTGCGGCCCTAGGCTCTGGTACCCAACGTACGTATCAAGATGGATTACCACGAAATGAGTCTACTGTTTTAGATACAATTAGCTATGGCGGCGGCGATGTGATAAAAACCTATGGCGGTCCCGAGGCCAGAGTATCAGCGCGTTATTTGCTCAAACCGGACCTGTCCATTAAGGCAAGTTTTAATAATTCCTACCAATTTCTGCACACCTTGTCCAATAACACTACGGTATCGCCTATAGATACCTGGAAACTGTCCGACCTTAATATAGCGCCCCAACAAGGGTATCAAGCTTCTTTGGGTCTCTATAAGAACTTTAATGAGAATGAATACGAATTAAGTATAGAAGGGTACTACAAGCGCATGGATAACGTGTTGGATTTTAAAACAGGTGCTAACTTGTTTTTGAACGAAAACGTCGAGACCGAGGTGCTTCAGGGTGATGGAAAAGCCTATGGGGTAGAATTGCTCTTAAAAAAGAATAGGGGCGATCTTAACGGTTGGTTGAGCTACACCTATTCTCGAAGTTTGTACAGGTTCGATAGCGAGTTTAGTGAGGAGCGGATTAACAACGGGAATTTTTTCGCCTCCAACTTTGATAAGCCCCATGATGTAAGTTTGATTACCAATTACAAGTTTAGCAGGCGGTACAGTGTATCGGCCAATTTTGTGTACCAGACCGGTAGACCGGTAACCTATCCCATTGGAACATTCAGGTTTAACAATGCGGATTTTGTTGCCTTTAGTAACCGCAATGAGTTTCGGATTCCCGATTTCTACCGATTGGATTTAGGGTTCAATATTGAAGGCAACCATAAAAAGAACAAGCTCGCCCATAGTTTTGTGACCATTTCGGTATACAATGTATTGGGAAGGAACAATCCCTACTCGGTCTTTTTTGTGACCGAAAACGGAGAGGTAAAGGCATTGCAAAGTTCCATATTTGCGATTCCCATTCCTTCAATCACCTATAATTTTAAATTTTAGGATGTGTTTGTAAGACATAGGATTAACATATCAATTTGGATTTTTACCTGTAGTTTATGTTGCGGGTTAACCTCTTGTATCGAAGAGTTCGAGGCCGAGAATATAACCGATGTTTTGGCAGGTTCCCTTGTCGTTGATGCTAGAATTTCCGATCGGAACATGGTGCATACCATTTTCCTGTCGCGAACATTTTCATTGGAAGATTCCGAACCATTACCAGAAATAGGTGCACAGGTGAGTCTTTTCGATGAATTAGGTAGCCGTATCGATTTTGGAGAAAAATCACCTGGTACTTATAGTACCGAGGGGGCTATTACTTTGGAGCCAGGTAAGGGGTATAGATTAGAGATTGAAACAGTAGATGGAGTAAGATATTCGTCAAATGAAACAAATGTACCAACCAAGGTTGAAATAAATGGTCTACATGCGGAAAAAAGAATCAGTGGATTTGAAACCCAAGGTATCGCTATTTTGGTCGATATCGATGATGGACCTACTACATCTAATCACTATCGTTACGAATATGAGGAGACTTATAAGATTGTCGCCCCTTATTCCAATCCGTTTGATTGGGATGAAATTGACTATGATATTAACGATGGTGACGGTTGGGAGGTTACAGTTGCATCCCGTGATGAACAGGTGAATATTTGTTTCGGAACCAACAAGTCCAACGATATTATTCTTGCATCAACAGCTGGTCTTGATACTAATAGTTTGAATGATTTTCAGGTGCGTTTTTTAGCACGTGATAATTACGCTATTTCGCATCGATACAGTGTTTTGGTAAAGCAGTACCATCACGATATCAATGCGAATTCATTTTTTCAGTTACTTAAAGACTTTACGAGTGTAGAAAATGTTTTTAGTAACGTACAGACAGGAAGCTTGGAGGGGAATATAAGTGCTGTGAATTCGGAAGTTGCCCAAGTGTTCGGCTATTTTGAATTGAGCTCCTACAGTGAAAAAAGGTTGTTTTTTAATTATGAAGATTTTTATCCGAACGAACCTTTGCCACCTTACCTGATGTTTTGTGCCACTGGTGCACCCCCGCTATATCCAGAAGGGTTCCATATCACACCTGCACCTGATGGCGATGGATTTATAATCGATGGGACACAAGGGTCCCCTTTAATTGATGGAATATTGGCTGGGCTATACGCCTACCTTGCAGATAACGAGGATTATGAAGATTACATAGTCAGGGAAGGAGGAGTGGGTGGCGCTGCCCCATTTTTGGTCAAGCCACTTGGCTGTGTTGATTGTACGGTATTTGGTAGTAATATCGTCCCTGAATTTTGGACGGAGGAATGAGACAACTAAACTATATATCGTTTATAATGTTCATAGCTTTAACCAGTTGTGTGGAACCTATAGACGTCGGGCCCATGGTAAGCGAAGCTACCAGTAGTTCCGGTATTCTTGTCATAGAGGCGAGCCTTACCGATGAAGCAAGTAGACAACAAATCTTAATTAGTAGGAGTAGAAGTATCCAGAGCGATAGTACCGTGAACGTTGAAGAGGAAGTACTTTTTAATCCCCATTCACCATTTAGATCCCCAAGGGGATTGGATGTAGATCCTGAAGAGGGTGCAGATGTAGAGCTAAACACGAGTGTAGGAAACCGCATCGTATTTGCGGAAAGCGAACCCGGCATCTATGTGGCTCCGGAAAGTTTCGTAGCGGAACGGGATGTGGGCTATACCTTGAACATCACAACAGCTGATGGAGAAAACTATGTTTCTACCGAAATGCGTATGGTAGGTAGTTCAAACATTGATGCGCTCTATGCAGAGCGGACAATATCGGATAGCGGTGTGGACGGGATGGGGATATTTGTAGATACCTCAGACCCAGATAATGAAACTTCGCTATACAGATATACTTTTGAGGAGACCTATAAGATTATTGCTCCAAATTGGAGGCCCTTTGAGTTTGAAATTATCCGTGAGGAGACAGAGGTTGTTTTTGATTCGAACGGAGAGATATCCAGTATCTTATACCCTGATGTTAGATTAGTGCCCAAAGCAAGTGAAGAGCAGGTATGTTTCAAGACAGACCCTTCACAGGATATTTTGTTATTGGATGCATCCGGCTTGGAGGGTGGTGTTGCAAAACGTAACCAAGTACGGTTCATCAATAGTAACAACCCTATCCTCTCCCATCGGTACAGTATATTGGTACGGCAAATGGCGGTTTCGTTCGAGGCCTTTCGGTTTTATGAAAATCTAAGGAATTTTAACCAAGGTGGTCTGGTTTTTACTCAAATACAGCCTGGGCTGTTAGAAGGTAACATCACGAACGAATCCGGTCAAAATAAGGTTATCGGTTTTTTTGATGTGAGCAGCGTAAGCAGTCAAAGGATGTATTTTAATTACGAGGATTTTTATCCTGATGAGCCTTTGCCGCCTTATTTTGGAACTGTGACCTGTGATCGGTTTTTAGCTCCAATTTTAGGTAACCCGGAACGTGATGGTCCTCCACCTCCACCAAATGAGCAATGTCCCCAGCCATTGGTGGAAAGAATAAAGCTTGGACTGGTTGAATGGCTTGCTAGTAATGATAGTGAACCTGGTGTATGTGAAGGGCCGTATCAAGTAACCCCTACAATTTGTGGGGATTGTAATATAGTGGGAAGCAATGTTGTACCAGAATTTTGGACAGAGGAATGAAAAAATTAATAGGCATATTGGTATTGGCTTCGGTTTTGGTAAACTGTGTAGAACCCTTTGATGTTACTGGTGAAGTGGCAATAGGTGAGAATATTGAAACGTTTTTAGTGGTCGAGGCAACCCTTACCAATGAATTAAAACAGCAGGTAGTGCTCTTGGGCAGAGGGCGGAGTTTTGCAAATGATTCCATACAACCCGTTACCCAAAATGCTATTGTCACCGTTTTAGATGGTAACGGCACAACCTTTTCATTTTCTGAATTGGAACCGGGACGTTATGTTTCCGACCAAACCTTTCAAGCGCTACCCAGTACTACCTATCAATTGAATATCACTACCGGCCAAAACAGTACCTTTACATCTGAATTGGTTTCCCTTCCCGAAACAGCTTCCATTACTGAGGTATATGCGGAGCGCATTACCAATGATACGGGTGTTGAGGGAATCGCTATTTATACAGATTCGGAAATCTTGCAAGGCGAAGCGCCATTTCTACGTTACGAATATGAAGAAACCTATAAGGTTATTGCACCATTGTGGTCTCCTTTTGATATGGTAGTGGTCGATCCAAACCCACCTTATTCCATTGATAATTTTGCTTTGGTGCCTAGAGAACAAGAGGAGCGAGTATGTTATAGCACGCAACGTAGTAATCGCATCATTCAAGCCTTAGAGCTAAATAGGTCCGGAAACAAGATAGATAGAAATTTAGTCCGGTTTATCTCAAGGGATAATTTCATCATAAGTCATCGATATAGTATCTTGGTAAAGCAACTAGTTCAGTCCCCCGATGCATATTCTTATTACCGAATCTTAGCGGAGCAGGCAGGCAACGAGAGTGTCTTTACGGAAATTCAACCAGGATTCATCGAAGGAAATGTATCGAACACGAATAATCCTGATGAAAAGGTATTAGGTTACTTTGAGGTAGCCAATCAAAGTCAAGAACGGATTTTCTTTAACTATGAAGATTTTTTTCCAGACGAAGCCTTACCGCCATATGCCCTTAGTTGTAGCTTTTTAGGAGCACCACCTATAATAACACCAGCTGGCACATCTCCACTAAAGGACGCAATTGACAGTGGTTTATTTGTTTATGTAAGAGATAATAACGGTGAAGTGAGCGCCCCGGCAGGCCCCTATTTAACGGCACGTAGAGCTTGTGGTGATTGTACAGTGTTGGGTAGTAATTTAATACCTGATTTTTGGATAGAATAATAATATTGGAATTATGAAAAAATATCTCATTTGTATTGGTCTTTATTTAGCGTTTTCTTTGGTAGGATGGTCTCAATACATCGTAAAATCTTCTGGTGATCTAGAAAATTTAAAAAAATTACCCCAAGAAAAAGTATACATAGATCATACTGGGCCAATTGTTTTCGCAGGGGAATACCTGTACTATGCTCTCTATTGTTTCAATGCCCAAACCAATAAGCGAACTAGTATTAGTAGACTGGCCTATGTGGCTTTGGTAAACGAAGAAAAGGAATATATTTTTGAGCATAAATTAAGGATGTCAAAAGGCTTAGGTCAAGGAGATTTTTTTATTCCTGCCGATCTTCCATCAGGAACTTACAAACTGCTCGGCTATACCCAATGGATAAAGAATAATGGCGTTTCGCAAGTATTCAAGGATGATATTGTAATTGTAAATCCCTATTTGGCCGATCAATCCAAGTTGTTGTCTAGCAGCAACACAGAAAATAATGAAAACAAGAAGCTTGAAATAGAAGCTTCAAGGAAAGTTGATTCTTCTACAATCTCATTTTTCATTGATAAAGCCAAATATAGAAAAAGGGACAAAGTGATACTTTCTTTAAAAAATTATAAAGGATATTTAGGAAATGGAGCGTATACCTTAAAAGTGTCTAAAAAAGAGCATTTAGGAAAAGATACATTTATGGATGCCATGAGTTATGCCGAAGCGTACTTTGATGTGGACAAACAAATCAAACAACAGGTAGGGGATAGTCTCTTTTTGCCTGAACAACGTGGCGAACTATTTTACGGAACGGTAACAGATAGTACGGGAAGTCCTGTTATAAATGCGCCTGTAGTCATATCCATACCCGGAAGGGAGTTTTTATTGAAATTTTCAAGGACAGACGAGGATGGTAATTTCTATACCTATCTAAGAAAAGATTATAAGATTTCTACCGCGGTGGTTCAGGTAGAGGACGAAACTACGAAGTATACCATAAGAAAGAATCCAATAGGTAATTTTGATATATCCGGTTTGTCTTTCAAGAATTATACCCTGTCTCCAGATAACAAAGAAGCTATTATAGCCCGTAGTGTTCAAAATCAGATTGAAAATCACTTCTTTCAGGTAAAGCCAGATTCTGTTTTACAGGTAGGCATCATTGATCCTTTCGATGGAGGACTACCTGAAACGTTAATTTTGGATGAGTATACTCGCTTTCCAACTTTTGAAGAGACCTTAGTGGAGGTTGTGGCTAATGCAGGCTACAGAAGCGGAGGAAAGGATAATGATTATGTTAGAGTGGCCCAGGATTTTGAAACCTATAACGAAGAGTACAATGATTTTTCTTCCATCATCGTAATAGATGGTGTATTTATTCCCAATCATGAAATAATTAGAACCTATGACGCCCGTAACATAGAAAAAATAAGTTTGATCAGAGATAAGTTTCGATTAGGAGGTGTCGACTATCAAGGCATTGTTTCAGTAGAGACTTTTGATGGTAACTATTTGGAAACACATGGATATGAAAATAGTTCGGTTATTAATTTCAAAAATCCGGAACCGGTAAAAAACTATTATAATCAACGGTACGATTTGGAGGATAATTCTTTTTCAAGAATTCCAGATTATCGTAGCCTTCTATTTTGGAAACCTCATGTGGTAATCGATAAAAATAGTTATGAATTTGAGTTCTTTACCTCAGATGTTACCGGTGAATATGAAATTATGTTAAATGGGTTTACATCCTACGGTAAGCCTATTACCTTGTCGAAAACCTTTACCGTTAGCGACGGTAATGCGGCAAATTAAAGTCTATACATTAATATATCTTAGGCAAACCTGCACTTATTGATAAATATGGTTTGACTTAGTTTTATATATGGTACAAAACCATTTACGAATACAGTTCTTCAATTTCTTTTTTATACTTCTCTCGGATAATCCTGCGTTTCAGTTTCAGCGTAGGTGTTAGTTCGGCCTCGGTACCATCTTCATGCACCGGTAACCAAGACGAACTGATAAGCTTAAATTTTTTGACCTGTTCAATATGGCTAAATTCTGGATTATAGCTATTGATTATTTTTTGGTATTTGTCAATAACCTTATCGTTCTTTATGATTTCCTGTAAACTTGTCCATTCCAGTTTTTTGTGTTC
Source organism: uncultured Maribacter sp. (assembly GCA_964353165.1). Taxonomy (GTDB): domain Bacteria; phylum Bacteroidota; class Bacteroidia; order Flavobacteriales; family Flavobacteriaceae; genus Maribacter. Next base: position 14,415 of record CAYGUY010000016.1, on the reverse strand, counting down.
ACACCAATTTTTAAGAGATGCTTCGGAAGGAACAATCAATGCAGTTACAAATTTTTGTTTGTCGCCTACGACCATCATTTGTTCTATCAGAAAGTCTTCTTTCATTTTGTTTTCAATAGGTGCCGGTGCAACGTATTTTCCACCGGACGTTTTCAAAAGTTCTTTTTTACGGTCTGTAATCTTTAAGAATTCAATACCTGATTTTCCCTTGATCAGTTTACCGATATCTCCGGTACAGAAATAGCGTTTGCCATCAATCTCTTTAAAAACTTGAGCGTTTATTGCTGGTTTCTTGTAGTACCCTTGCATAACATTAGGCCCGTGCGCTAATATTTCACCTTCACCATCGGCGTAATTCCCGTCCGATGAGTCTATTTTCAAGGAAACTCCTGGAATGACATAACCTACCGTGCCGATAAAGGCACCGCCAGTCTCTATACTGTTTACGGTAAGTGTGGGGGAAGTTTCTGTAAGTCCGTAAGCCTCTCGAACAGGAATACCTGCTGCACAGAATACGCTAAGTATTTTTGATGGGCATGGAGCCGCTCCTGTAACGATCATACGTATGTTGCCCCCTAGTGCATCGCGCCATTTACTGAAAATCAATTTATCCGCCACTTTCCATTTTAATTTTTTGGTAAACGAAAGTTGTTGATCTAGTTCATAATCATCAGTTAGGCTCAAGGCCCAAAAAAAGAGTTTTTTCTTAACACCCTCCAAGGCAAGTCCTTTGTTGTAAATGGCTTCATACACCTTTTCCAATAATCTAGGTACAGTGGAAAATACAACAGGACGTACGCTTGCTAAATCACCTTCGGGCCCACTAAGGTTATCGGTTCCGCAAAAATAAACTGCGGCTCCTTTGTAGCAATAGGCAAAGGAAACGGCACGTTCGTACACATGGCATAGCGGTAAAAAGCTAATGGTTTTTTCGCCCGGCTCCAACGGAAGAAATTTTGAAGTCTCTAAAATAACATGCATGATGTTGCTATGTGTTAACATAACACCTTTTGGGTTTCCTGTAGTGCCAGAGGTGTAAATTATAGTTACTAAGTCATCCGTTTTAATTCCGCTTTTTATTTCTTCTACTTGATTTAGTTTGGATGAGTCTAAAATAGTTTCCCAAAACGGACCTTTTGAATCTGGGTCGAAGGTGTAAATATGCGTAAGTGTATTACAATTTTTTTGCGCTTGGGTTAGTTTATCGAACAAATCCAATCCACCACAAAAGGCTGCTTTTACCTCTGCTTCATTTAAAATATATTCGTATTCGCTCGGACTTATGGTTGGATACAATGGAATACTGATCATTCCCGCCATTTGTATGGCAAAATCCATGATTACCCATTCCGGTCTATTTTTATAGGAAGAAATTGCGATTTTGTCACCGGGTTTAAATCCTAAATTCAGTAATCCGGAAGCTGCTAGCTCCGCCGATTCCAATACTTTTTGGGAACTGTATGATTTCCACTTGCCATCTATGTTCCTAGAATTTAAGGCATTATCAATAGGAAAGCTAGCGACTTGGTGGTACAAAAGGTCAAAGAGTCTTGTCATGGCACAATATTTTCTAGATTATGGTTGATTATAGGTCAATGTAAAGCAGTAGAATATACAAATAATATCAATGCTTTTATGCGCATGAGTGGCCACGTTTCTTTTTTACTTGCGGTAGTTACTCAAACATCAAGCTAATGAATTCTGCCACACAAGCTGGTTTTTCCACCCCTTTGATTTCAACGCTACAGTTCCAGGTGATTTTTAAACCATTCTCACCGTATCCCTCAATAGATGAAATGATGGTGTGCAAGCGAATTTGGCTGTCGACCAGAATAGGATTGGGAAAGCGCACCTTGTTTAATCCGTAATTTACGCCCATCGTGGCTGAATCTACCGTAATAAGGTCGGTCAGTAATTTGGATAAAAGCGAGACGGATAGAAAACCATGGGCGATGGGTTTTTTAAAAGGGGAATGCTTTTTAATCTTTTCTAAATCGACATGTACCCATTGGAAATCCTGAGTTGCTCTGGCGAAGTCATTAATCATCTCCTGCGTTATGGTCAACCATGCCCCAGCTGGAAGTTCTTTGCCCACTAAGGTCTTAAATTCTGTAAAATCGGATATGTGTATTTGTGCCATAGGTTGTTAGTTGTCTTAAAATGAGTTTTATCCGTTAGCTGAAAGCAACCAGCACCTTAGGTTGCGTTAGCAGTTTAAAATCTGATGTAGACGTTTTGCGAACTGCGAACTGCTACTGGAAACTAAATATGGTTATGCGAAAAAACTTTGTTTCTACCGCAAACTAAGCTTAGTTCGTACAGCAAAGTTGTTCTACCTAGCGGTTCCACCATCAATAGTTAAACAGATACCGGATACGAATCGCGCTTCGTCGGAAGCAAGGTATAAATATCCATAGGCTATATCGATGGGTTCTGCTGCGGTTTTCAGTGGAATACTTGCTTTGATGGCATCTAAATGAGCGGTTGGAATGTCAGCTACCATGTCCGTCAGCGTAAAGCCAGGTGCAACTGCGTTTGCTGTAATACCATATTTACCTAGTTCCATAGTCCATGTCTTTGACATAGCAATGACGCCTGCTTTTGTAGCTGCATAATTTGTCTGGCCAAAATTACCACGAAGGCCAACGTTGGAAGCAGCACTGACAATGCGGCCATAGTTGTTTGGTTTCATATAGGGTGCAACAGCCTGTGTGCAAATAAAAACCCCTTTAAGGTTCACATCAATAACAGCATCCCACTCTTCCATACTCATTTTTTCCAGTGTACGATCACGGGTAATACCTGCATTATTGATGAGGATATCAATTTTACCGTATGTTTTATTGATATTTTCGAATAATGCATCAATTGCACCTTTATCCGTAACAGAAACGGAATGATACTCAGCAACACCTCCATTAGCGATGATACGTTCTGCAACTTGTTGGCCTTGGGGTAACAGATCAACAATAATAACTTTAGCCCCTTCTTTTGCAAACAGTGCTGCAATGGCTTCTCCAATACCTCTGGCACCGCCAGTTACGATAGCTACTTTATCTTTTAATCTCATAATTATAAATTAAGTTCAAATACAAATACAAATACAAATACAAATACAAATACAAATTCAAGTTAAAAAAATGGCTGTTCCCTTTGTGCCTTAAGCTATGATTCATCAGAAGTCATTAACCTTAAACTTATGACACCTGAAACAGTTTTCAACTACACCAAAACTACCCTCTACCAACTACGAACTACCCACTTTTAAACAGATTACTTCGTCGCAATTACCCTTTTGGCTACTTGAAAATACATTTCACTTTTCGTTAATACGTTTTGGGGTAAAAACGTCTCTTACGTAACCTTATCTCAAATCTCACGTCTAACTTCTCACAGCTATTACAAGTTTTCCCTTTACCTTTCTTTGCATCATAGCTTCAAGGGCTTTTGGAGCGTCTTTTAATTCGTATATTTTATCGATATGAGGTTTTAATTTCCCCTCAGCGTACCATTGCATTAAGGTCATGGTATTCTGCATATTTTCCTTGGGTTGTCCCATAGCAAAACCACCCCAAAAAACACCAACAACCGAAGCTCCTTTTAGTAAGGGTAGGTTTAGCGGAAGTTTAGGAATATGACCTGATGCAAATCCAACGACCAAATACCTGCCATTCCAAGCCATGCCTCGAAAGGCCGTTTCGGTATAATCTCCACCGACTGGGTCATAAATAACATCGACCCCTTTGTTATTGGTCAATGCCTTTATAGTCGATTTCAGCTCCTCCTTGCTATAGTTGATGGTTTCATCTGCACCATAGTGTCTGCAGAGCTCTAATTTTTCATCTGAAGAGGCAGCGGCAATCACATGGGCACCCATAAGTTTGCCAAGTTCCACCGCTGCTAATCCAACGCCACCTGAAGCGCCCAAAACGAGAAGGGTTTCCCCTTTTTGAAGTTTTGCCCTATCCTTAAGAGCATAGTAGGAAGTGCCATAGGCCATCATAAAAGATGCTGCTACGGGGAAGTCCATTTGTGTTGGTTTGGGGAAACAGGCATTCCCGGGAATCAAAACCTCTTCGGCCATTGCCCCATGGGCTACAAAACCAAATACCTCATCTCCTATATTAACGTGTTTTATATCTTCACCAACAGCTTTTACCACACCTGCGACATCACTCCCTGGTGTAAAAGGTAACTCGGGTTTAAACTGATATAAGCCTTGAATAATCAACGTGTCCGGGAAATTCACCCCACATGCTTTTACGTTGACAAGCACTTCTCGCTTTCCCGGTTTTAAATTTTCTACATCCTCTAGCACCAAAGTGGAAGGCGGACCGTAAGTGTTACATCGAATTGCTTTCATTTATGCTGAATTTAGTTCAGTTTCTTTGTACTTTCCTCTGGTTGCTTATGCTAGCGTTTCGACTTTAATCGATTACCTTCAATACCAATTTCCCTTTTTTATCCCCACTAAATAATCTATTGTACGTCTCTGGAAAATTTTCGATGCCTTCATAAATCGCTTCCCTACTCTTAAGTTTGCCCTCGGCCATCCATTGGCCTAGTTGCTTTGCTCCTTCTCGGTAGCGATCTGCGTAATCAAAGACTACCATGCCTTGCATGCTGGCTCTGTTGACCAAAATTGAAAGGTAATTACTGGGTCCTTTTATTGCCGTTTTGTTATTGTACTGTGAAATGGCCCCACAGATAACAATACGGGCGTGACGACGCAAGCGGGTTAAGGCAATGTCCAGAATCTCACCACCTACATTGTCAAAATAAACATCGATGCCTTTGGGGCAATGTTCTTTTAGTTTTGTAGCTACGTTTTCATTTTTGTAATCGATACAGGCATCAAAGCCCAATTCTTTTACAACATAGGTACACTTATCAGCTCCGCCGGCAATACCCACTACGGTACAGCCTTTTATTTTTGCTACCTGTCCCACGACGCTTCCTACCGCACCAGCGGCACCGGAAACTAGGACAATATCACCAGGTTTGATTTTTCCTACTTCGGTAATACCAAAATAGGCCGTCATCCCAGTCATTCCCAAGGTGCCGATGTAGGTAGGCAAAGGTGCCATTTTTTGGTCTACGGGATAATAACCTTCACCATCTGAAATCGCATACTGCTGCACACCACCCGTACCTGCAACATATTGTCCAACTTTGAATTTTGAATGTTTTGACTCGATAACCTCACCCACGGATCCCGCACGCATTACGGAACCAATTTCCATTGGGGCAATATAGGATTTGGAATTGTTCATCCATCCACGCATGGCTGGATCCAGGGATACGTAATGTTGTTTGATCAAGATTTGCCCTTCCTCGATTTCAGGTATGGGATTGCTTACCAACTCCCATGTGGAATCATCTGCGGCTCCGGTAGGCCTTTTTACGAATAATAGTTGTTTGTTCATGACTAAATTATTTTTCTAATTCTGGCTTAGACCAGATTCTGTTCTTTTACTTTTTTTTATTCGAAAAGCTAGCGACATACGCTTCCATTTTTGCCCTAATCTCTGGTTTCCACCAAAGTTCTGACGCTTCCTTTAAGGCGTTTCCTGCGCGAACATCCAATTTTTCCAATAGGTGCTTTCTAACTTTATATTTGGTGTTTTTTAGAATTTCTTGGTCTGCTTTTAAGTAACCTTGCATTTGTTTTTCAGCGCGGTCAACTACTTTATCCAAGGGTGTCAACTCATCTACCAAGCCGGCTGCTAACGCTTCTTTTCCAGAAAGTAATTTTCCTTCCAAAATATAACGACTAGCTAGTCCGTCACCCATCCAAAAGGCATAAACTTCGGTAAGATTTTGACTGATTTGAATATTGACAGC
>CAYGUY010000016.1:0-8471 GCA_964353165.1 uncultured Maribacter sp. | reverse complement strand
CAAATGGCTTCGGCAATTTCTTCTGCTTCGCCAAAACGTCCCATAGGAATCATATGTTTTAGTTTGTCTTCTATGGTAGGACTTGTGGCTAATAATTGGTCTAATAAGGCAGAATGTGTAAAACCGGGACACACCGCATTGATTCGAATCTTTTTTCTACCGTATTCTAAGGCGGCAGATTTCGTCATCCCTACAACCGCGTATTTACTTGCGCTGTAGGAAAGGTTATTTCCGGATGCTTTTAGTCCTGCCAAAGAAGCTACATTAACGATATTACCATGACCTTGGAGGGTCATCTGTTTTAGCGCTACTTGCATACAGTAAAAAACACCCGTTTGGTTTACGGCAATGACATTGTGCCAATCTTCATGCGTATGCTCTGCTGTTTTGAGTTGTTTCTTGCCACCAATACCTGCATTATTTACCATAACATCCAAGTGCCCATGGGTTGCTATAGTTTCTGTAATCAAAGCTTCTACAGCATTAAATTGCGTTACATCTGTTTCAATCGCTTCTGCTTTTCCGCCCGCCGTTAGTATTTCGCCAACCGTGTTTTGAGCGTTTTGCAGATTGATGTCCGAAACGATAACTAAAGCACCGTGTTTTCCAAAGAGTTTTGCCGTAGCTGCTCCGATACCGCTGCCAGCACCTGTGATTATAACTATTTTATTTTTTAGATTCATGAATCGTATGTGTTATTCATTCTCGCTCCTGCGGAAATCTCTGATTTAGTAAATTTAGTCTCGACTGTTTATAGTTCTGGTTGTATTTCTAATGCGAAAACCTTTTTGTCTTTCTTAGGATTCGCTAGTTCAATATAAATCATCGATCTTATTTTTTTGAATGGCTTGCCAAGCCGTATTACAACATAGTTCCGATGCTTTATTCAAATGGGCAAATTTAGGGTCTTGTGTATGACCATGTTTGTACCGGTAATATATTTGCTGGGCGATGACGGCAATTTTAAAAAGTCCGTACACATAATAAAAAACCAGGTTTTCAATACTTCTTCCACTCTTTAGTGCATATTCCTGGACAATGTCCGTCCTGCTGGGATTGCCTACCATTACGGTAGGGGAGGGTAAACCTTGTTTCATTACATCAGGATCGGTTACTGTGGTCCAATACCCTAGTGAAGTGCCCAAGTCCATTAATGGATCCCCTAGCGTACACATCTCCCAATCCAAGATGGCGGTAATTTCTGACCAGCTATCATCTTTAAAAACTACATTGTCATACTTAAAGTCGTTATGAATGAGTGAATGGTCATAGTGTTTTGGTTGCTGTTCTTGCATCCAAGCCATCACTTTTGTCGCTACGGCTACGTCATCGGTGGCCGCTGCCAGATATTGTTTTGCCCAATTCCGGACTTGGCGTTCCACATAGCCTTGCGGTCTTCCTAAATCGGTAAGGCCTGCTGCCTTGTAATCAATTTGATGGAAAGCTACAAAGGTGTCTAACCAAGTATTGGCAATCGTTTTAAACGCCTTTGGTGTTACCTGTTTTTGATGCGCACTTTTGGCGGTCAGGATAATGCCATCTACCTTTTCCATAATGTAAAATGGAGCGCCAATGAGGGTTGTATCCTCGCAAAAGCCATGCACTTTAGGTGCTTTGTTAAAAACAGGATTCAAGTGTTTTAGTACGTTGTATTCGCGACCCATATCATGACCCCGTTTTGGTGCCGAAAAAGGAGGTCTCCGCAATACGAGCTCTTTATTTTCAATCTGTAACAAATATGTTAGATTGGAATAGCCATTGGAAAATTGACTTACGTTCAATTCACTATGTATAGAATTCAACAGCTGCTGTTCCAAAAGAAACTGTTTTATTTTTTCTTCAGGAAGTTCTTCCCCTTTTCTAACTGGTTTTGTGGTTTGGATTATTCCCATGATTACCCCTTCGCGTATTTTTTAATGGTGTTTTTGCCCAGTTGACTCATATGTACCTCATCCGGACCATCGGCCAAGCGGAGAATCCGCGCTGCCGCATAAAAATGTGCCAAGGGTGTGTCATCGCTCACCCCTTTACCGCCCATGATTTGAATGGCACGGTCAATGACGGCTAAGGCCATATTGGGTGCCACAATTTTAATCATGGCGATGAGGTCTTTCGCCTCTTTATTCCCTTGCTTATCCATTTTATCTGCTGCAGAGAGCGTTAATAGGCGTGCTTGCTGGATTTCACAGACCGATTTCGCAATGTCCTGCCGGATGCTGCTATAGGTATCCAGTGTACGTCCAAAGGGTTTACGGGCTACCGTTCTTTTAGACATTAATTCCAAAGCCCGTTGCGCCATACCAATAAGTCGCATGCAATGATGTATACGACCAGGACCTAGGCGGCCTTGGGCAATTTCAAATCCTTTTCCTTCCCCTACTAACATGTTCGATTTTGGAACCCGTACATTGTCCAATAGAATTTCGGCGTGACCTTCAGGAGAATCGCTATAGCCAAATACGGGTAGATGCCTTACGATGGTTAATCCTGGTGTGTCCATGGGAACCAGAATCATACTTTGTTGTAAATGCCTTGGGGCGTCAAAATCTGTCTTTCCCATTACGATGGCGATTTTACAATGGGGGTCCATTGCTCCTGATGACCACCACTTTTTTCCGTTGATTACATAATCGTTCCCATCGGCAACGATAGCTGTTTCAATGTTGGTGGCATCGGAGGAGGCTACATCTGGCTCGGTCATCAAAAAAGCGGAACGGATGTTCCCATCTAGTAAGGGCTGCAGCCATTTTTGTTGCTGTTCGGGAGTTCCGTACTTCGCTAAGACTTCCATATTCCCAGTATCCGGCGGACTACAATTAAAAACCTCCGAGGCCCACAGGATTCGACCCATAATTTCTGCTAAAGGTGCGTATTCCAAGTTGGTGAGCCCTGCACTATAATCTCCATAACTATTTGGAAGAAAAAGATTCCACAAGCCTTCCGCTTTGGCCTTCTCCTTTAAATTTTCCAATCCAGGCCATTTGGTCCATGCGTTTTTTGGGTCAAGGTTAAAGGCATCGACCTCACGCTCTACCGGAAGCAGCTGTTCGGTAATAAATGTTTTTAATTTATCTTGAAGTTCCAAAGACTTCTGGGTATACTCAAAATCCATTTGCTTGTTTTATCCTGAAATTAAATATCCTCCATCGGCCGCGTAAACGCCTCCTGTCATGTAAGAGCCTGCATCAGAGGCCAGCAACATCACTAGTCCCGCCATTTCATCGGGTTCCGCCATACGCTGTAGGGGTACCATTTGGTTATACCCGGCGACCAGTTTTTCATTGGACCATAGACTTTCGCTAAACTTGGTCTTGATGAGTCCCGGACATACCGCATTAGACCTAATGCCATAACGGCCCCATTCCTTTGCTTGGTTTTTGGTCATCATAATAAGGGCAGCTTTGGTCATGCTATAAAGCCCCAATCGGAAACCTGGATGAATGCCCTCCACGGATGCAATATTGATGATGCTACCCCCTTTTTCTTTCATGTGTGCCTGTGCCAAATTGGAGAGTAGCCACGGTGCCTTTACGTTCACGTTCATGATTTTGTCAAAAATCGCTTCATCAGAGCCTTCTAAAGGACCATAATACGGATTGATTGCGGCATTATTCACCAAAATATCAATACGGCCATAGGTATCCATCGTTTCTGAAATTAAGTTTTCGCATTGCGATGTATCCCCAATATGACAAGCGATGCCAATGGCTTCCCATCCTTTTTCTTTGAAATCTTTTGCAACGGTATCTACGGCATCCTGCTTTCTGCTGCTGATAACCACTTTTGCCCCATGCTCTGCTAAACCTTGGGCGATGGATTTTCCTATACCCTTACTAGATCCTGTGACGATGGCCACTTTACCAGTAAGGTCAAATCTTTGTTTTATGCTCATTTATCTATGCTTTTTGTCCCCTCCCTAGCCCTCCCCCAAGGGGAGGGAATGGCGCGTGTTTGGATGAAATGTTTTGTTAAGATTATGCGTTTAATTTTTTCAAAATTTTCTCACTTCTCACCCAAACACCTTCTTATCTGCTCCAATAGTCAAGCTTTTTCCATTCATTATAATTTCTGCTAATCCTGTTGTTTTGGGTAATTCATAGGTAAAGTAAAATTCCATAGTATGTATTTTACTTTCATAAAACTCCGTGCTGTGTTCCTTATTTCCTGTAACTAGGGATAGTTGTGCTTCGCGACCCATATCCAACCAAAGCCATCCGACCAGTATATTGGAGAAAAATTCCATAAACGGAGTAGCATCGGCCAGAAAGCGTTCATAATCCCCTTTCATAGCATAGCCCATTAAAGATTGCAATACCTGTTGGGTCAATTCGAGTTTTTCGCCCAATTTTTTAGCATATGGTGATAGGGTTTCATGCGCCATGCTCGCCTTTATACTTTTGGTGATTTCTTCCGATAAGAGTTGCAGTGCCTTGCCATTTTCCATAGTTACTTTTCGGCCCAATAAATCTTGTGATTGTATCCCGGTAGTACCTTCATAAATAGAAAAAATACGAATGTCCCGTAAGTATTGTTGTAAGATATAGTCTGAACAGAAGCCGTATCCACCCAAAACTTGAACGCCGTTATCGACCGCGACCCTTCCCATTTCTGAGGGGTAGGTTTTTACAACGGGAGTTAAAATTTCTAAAAGCAGTTTATACTTTTCCCGTTGTTCAACATCGGTATGGGAAATAGAATAATCATGATATTTGGCCGTTAGAAACACCAAGCTCAAAGAACCTTCTGTAACGGCCTTTTGCAACAGCAGCATCCTGCGAACATCAGGATGATTTATAATTAAGGTCTGTTCTTGGTTGACATCTTTTTTACCTGTACTTGCCAATTTGCGTCCTTGTGCGCGTTCATGGGCATAATTTAAGGAGGCGTGGTAGGCCGCTGTTGCTATAGCCGCTGCACCGCGTCCTACTGCAATACGTGCGCCGTTCATCATCAAGAACATATATTTGAGACCATTATGTGGTTCCCCAACTAACCAACCTTTGCAATCTTCTTTATCACCAAAAAATAGATGTGTCGTACAATAGCCTTTTTGACCCATTTTTTCAAAATCTGCAACCGTCTGCACATCATTAGGGGTTAAACTACCATCGGTATTAGGTCTATTTTTAGGTACAACAAAAAGTGAAATCCCCTTGGTGCCTGCCGGTGCTCCTTTAATTCGCGCTAAAACTAAGTGTACGATATTTTCGGCCCCTTGGTAATCACCTCCAGAAATAAATATTTTTTGTCCGTGTATTTTATACGTATCCCCATCTGGAGTAGCTGTGCTTATAATGTCCGACAAGGAACTTCCTGCCTGCGGTTCCGTTAAGCACATGGTTCCGCCCCACTTGCCTTCTAACATTTTAGGGACATAGGTATCGTTGAGGTGTTGGTTTCCAAAATGGGTAATCAATTCGGCAGCACCAATAGTAAGTCCTATATAGCCCGGCAGATGATTGTTTGCGGCTTCTTGCACATATCCCAAAGCATTCATTACCATGGCTGGTAGTTGAAGTCCGCCATTTTTATAGGGAAAAGCTCCTGCAATAAAGCCCATCTCCCCGGCCGCTTTCATGTATTTGTTTACCTGTGGATGCACAACGATTTCCCCATCCTTAAAATGGGCCGGGTTTTCGTCCATTTCTCTGTAATAAGGGAACAATTCCTTATCGGAAAATTCTTTTACCGAGTTGAGTAACATATCAATGGAATCTTTGTCATACTCTTTATAATCCGGTATTTCCAAGATGTCTTGAAGTCCGTTTACACGATAGAGTAAAAATTTAAGTGTTTCTAAATCTACATATTCATTTGCCATGGTGGAGTCCGTTTAAAATATTCCCTCTCAAGGTAATTTAATTTTCGGCCAATTCCATTAAACTGGTTTAATAAACAAGAATGGATTATGCCTGGACGCTTCTGTAGTATCATTCGTTCTAGGAAGGGGTATACCCGTTAAATGCCAGAAGTTAGGCCAGATACGCTGTAAAAATCTCTTATATTTAGCTACTAACTATAGAACCAAACTTTATTGCCTATGGATGCTATCTCCAATGCTATTTTGGCCTTTTCTTTGATTATTATCATGTTCGGTATGGGGCTTTCGTTGAGTCTAAGAGACTTTGCGGCTGTTTTTTTAAAGCCGAAAGCAATTATTATTGGTCTCGTTTGCCAGTTGATACTATTGCCTTTAGTGGGTTTTGCTTTAATCGGGCTATTTACCTTAGAAGCCGATATTGCTATTGGAATTATTATTCTGGCTGCATGCCCGGGAGGTCCCACGTCTAATCTGATTACCCACTTGGCAAACGGAGATACCGCACTTTCTGTATCCATGACAGCAGTCTGTAGTTTCATTACCTTATTAACCATTCCTTTCATTATTAATTTAGGCTTGCAAAAAGTATTAGGAGCCGGTACCTTGATTCAATTGAATGTGCTTCAGACTATTTTGCAAGTTTTTGTGGTCGTGATTGTTCCGGTAGCTTTTGGAATGTTGCTAAACGCAAAACGTCCCAAGTTTTCATTACGGATGCAAAAACCTGTGAAGCGGGCCTCAGGTATCTTTTTTGTAGTCGTTCTTTTGGCGATTATCATTAAGGAAAGAGCAACTTTATTTTCGAACCTTGAAGAGGCAGGGTTGGTTTCCCTGAGTTTAAACTTGATTACCATGGCACTAGGTTATGGTCTGGCCTATCTTTTTAGGTTATCCCTAAAACAACGTATTTCGATTACCATAGAAGGGGGTATACAAAACGGTACGTTGGGAATTTCTATCGCCACTATTCTCCTAAACAACACTGCCTATGCCATTGCGCCCGCCGTTTACGGAGTCATTATGTTTTTGACTGCGGGACTATTTATTTTTTGGAGTAACCAGCGGTTGAAAAGAGGGTAGATTTTTAGAGGGTAGCCTTTAGTTGGTAGTTTGTAGCGGGTAGTTTTTTGAAAGGTAGAGGGTAGTGAGTTCATGTATTGTGCCTGACGATTTCAGCATGTCTTTGCGACAAGCGAAACGTATTTTTAAGTGCCTAAAAGGCCAAACGCGCGCGGAAATAACCTGTTTAAAAGAGGATATCTTTTGGATGTAAAAAAGGGTTTCACGTTTCATGGGTTTTAGGATTAGGAATTAGAGGGCGCAGAGCGCAAGGCGAACAGCGTATAACAATTAAGAATTAGAACCCTACTGAGGCAGCAATTTTGACACTTGAACTTGAGTTTTGTCATCCTTTCCCTAAGCGTTTTCTTAGCTTAGATAGGCCAACCGGTGTAATTCCTAAATACGAGGCAATCAGGTATTGCGGCACGCGTTGTAATAAATCAGGCCGTTTCTGTAAGATTCTTAGGTAGCGTTCCTCGTTACTTTTATTGTTCGTTCTGTCTACTCTATGAAATAGTTTTAGAAAAGCCTCTTGCATGGATAATCTTCCAAAACGCTCCAATTGATGAGACGCCTCAAACGATTTTTCCGCCCTATCTTTTCGAACGGCAAATACTACACTAGGTTCTAAAGCTTCTAAATAACAATCGGAGGGAGTAACCTTTACATAGGCTATCAAATCGGTAAAGAAAACATCTTGGGTATAGAATTCTAAGACTTTAAGTTCGCCCTCTTCCATTTTATAATACGATATACATCCACTATCCAAGTAATAAAAGTAATCTACCGGATTCCCTTCGGAAATTAATCGCTCTCCTTTTTCTAAAGTAATAACCTCATAAAAACGTAAGGCATCCTCCAATTGCGGATGGTCTACATGCGTGTAGGACAAGACCTTATTTCTAATGTTTTTAAAAACATCGGGATTCATTGTGTTTTTAGCTAGGTGATTTCTATTGTGATATGCGTTCAAAGATAGGTAATATGATGTTTTAGCCGACTAGCTAGTTCTTTAGAACTAAAGTAAAGAAGTACGACTCCAAAAACCTGAACAATGACGATTGGTTGGCTATAAAGGTGAATTAAATACTCAAATATGTGTATTCAACTCAATGAATATTACCCCCTACTGGAAGTTAATTGGAAAAGATGTAGAAATTACTTTATTATAGCTTTGATTATATCATGTATTTGAAAAAGAAAACATGAACGCTATTTCTTCTGCATTTACTTGTAGTCCACTTATAAAAGGAACAAAGCTCTTTTGTTTCGAAGGTTAGATTCCGAAGTACCCATAACGATATAAATATTGGAAAATACCAGAATTAAATTCTAACAGGCTTAAGACTAACATATTAAAAAACCCTTGAAAATCAGATGATTAACAAGGGTCTTCGTACTCGAGATGGGACTTGAACCCATACGGACTAATGTCCATTGGATTTTAAGTCCAACGTGTCTACCAATTCCACCACTCGAGCCTCATTGTACTCGCTAGTACAAGAATAAAAAAACGCCGACATGCAGCGTTTCTTGAGCGAAAAAAGGGATTCGAACCCTCGACCTCCACCTTGGCAAGGTGATGCTC
>CAYGUY010000015.1:0-55124 GCA_964353165.1 uncultured Maribacter sp. | reverse complement strand
AACGGCACATCCCGTAAAGTTTTTGGACGTGGTAGAAGAAACGATAGGTAAAAAACTAGCGATTCCACCTCAAATTCGAAAAGTAATGGACAAGGAAAAAAAGTCCATCAAGATTCAGAACTATCAGGAACTAAAAAGCTATCTGCTTAAACGCTAATCCAAGGACGGTAGGACAAAATCATCCAATGGACTTGGCTGTTTCATCATAGCCTCAATGGCTTCTGTTGTTCTAGGTGCCATAGCGGACAGGTTTACGGGGCCATCTTCCGTAATCAAAATGTCGTCCTCTATGCGTACAGCGATGCCCCACCATTTCTTATCGCAATCGCTGCCTTCCGGGATATAGATTCCAGGTTCTACAGTGATTACCGTGTTGGCCTGCAAGGGTCCGTAAGTTCCTTTATCATGGACATCAAGTCCCAAATAGTGGGACGTTCCATGCGGAAAATAGGTGCGCGCTTCCCCAACATCACTTATAATACCCAGTCGTACTAGACCATCAGCGATTACTGCGCTCGCCGCCAACCCAGGCGATTGAAAAGAAGAACCAACGATACTCGCTTTTATACCCGCTTCCTGTGCTTCGTAAACCAAATCATAAATCGCCTTTTGTTCGGCAGAAAACGTACCGTTCGCAGGAATGGTTCGGGTAACATCTGCAGTATACCCACGGTACTCGGCACCGAGATCCATCAATACTAGATCATCTCCAACTTTGGGTTTGTTGTTCTCGATATAGTGCAGAATACATCCATTGTTGCCTCCACCCACGATGGAAGGGTAACCTTCATATTCTGCCCCGTATTTTTTATAGACATATTCATGAACTCCTTGAATTTCACTTTCGGACATGTTCGGGTGCATGGCCTTCATCACCTCTATTTGACCTACGGCGGAAATTTCTATGGCCTTTTTAAGCAATACCAGCTCTTCCTTTGTTTTGGTTTCTCTTAGGTTATTCATTATTTCGCTAATCATGCCGCTGTCCAAATTATTTGTTTTTTGAACTGCAAGGATTTTTTCTCGAATCTCTTTTCTGACATTATCATTATCAGAGTTGGCAAAGGCCAGTAATAGTTGGTCTTGTTGAAGGGTCTTATCGTTATTTAGGTAACGGCCTAAGATTTGCGCTACATTAGCGCTATTCTCAATAGAAGTAGTTGTAATCCTAGTGTACAGCTCCTGTTTTGTTGCGCTGTAATCCAGTGGATAATTTGCCTTATCCTTAAATATCTTGATCAAATCGAACAAATCTGCGCTACCGCTTTTATCCCTGTAGTCATTCTTGAAATCAAAAAAAGACACGGTATCAAAATTACTAAAATCCACAGGCAGGTCCTTAAATTCCTCGGCATTAAAAGCCATATCAAACCCTAATGTATTTTTTACCCCTGCAACTCCCAAGCGTTTTCCGTTCCATTGTTCAGCCCTAACATCCCGTTTCTGAACGTATATCAGCTCGTTATAGGCAGCTCCAGTAGCAGTTTTTTGTGGTTCCGAAAAAATAAGCAGAACCGCATTGGGTTCTTTATAACCCGTGAGATAATAAAAATCCGGATCTTGGTGGTAAATGTAATCTACATCGTTCGCCCTATTGCGTTCTGGATTTGCAAAAAACACCAAAACACTGTTGGGAGTCATGAGTTCCCTTACCTTATCCCTTCTGCCTTTATGAAATTCCGCAGATAAATAATCTGTTGGTATATCCTGTGCCCTTACATGAAAACCAACCAATACAAGCAAAAAAAGAACGGCGCTATTCTTTAACATATTCATTTAATTAGACTGGCAAATTACCACTTTTTTATATAATTGATTACACCAAGCCACGTGTTTGAAAATTATAAGAAGGACTTAGAAAGGAATACTTAATAATTTGAATAAATTTGCTTCAAATATAAAAAGAAGATGAAAAATACAGCGCTTTCTAAAACCCATGAGTCCTTAGGTGCAAAAATGGTTCCATTTGCAGGTTTTAACATGCCCGTTTCCTACGAAGGTGTTACCGTGGAGCATGAGACGGTGCGGAACGGTGTTGGTGTTTTTGATGTGTCCCACATGGGCGAATTCCTAATCAGTGGTCCAAAAGCCCTCGAATTAATTCAAAAAGTGAGTTCTAACGATGCTGCAAAACTTACAGTTGGCAAAGCACAGTATAGCTGTTTACCAAACGAGTCTGGAGGAATTGTAGACGATTTAATTATTTACAAACTTAAGGAGGAGCAATACCTACTTGTAGTAAACGCCTCGAATATAGAAAAGGACTGGTCACATATTAGCAACTATAACGAACCTATTGGAGCGGATATGAGAGACATTTCCGAAGATTATTCTTTACTGGCCATACAGGGACCAAAGGCGGTAGAAGCTATGCAGTCTTTAACTTCCGTAAATCTTGCTGAAATCAAATTCTACAATTTTAAAGTAGCGGATTTTGCCGGGATAGAACATGTTATTATTTCTGCCACAGGATACACAGGATCTGGAGGTTTTGAAATTTATTGCAAAAACACAGACGTAAAACAGATTTGGGAAAAGGTATTTGAGGCAGGTGCTGATTTTGGTATTAGGCCAATAGGTTTGGCCGCTAGGGATACACTGCGTTTAGAAATGGGGTATTGCCTGTACGGAAACGACATTAACGATACCACCTCCCCATTTGAAGCAGGCCTTGGCTGGATTACTAAATTCACAAAAGACTTTGTAAACAGTGAAGCCTTGGCAAAGGAAAAAGCACATGGACCAGAACGTAAACTGGTGGCCTTTGAGTTAGATGAGCGAGGTATTCCAAGACATGATTATGATATTGTTGACGGACAGGGAAAAAATATAGGAATCGTAACTTCGGGCACCATGTCCCCTTCTATGGGCAAAGGTATTGGATTGGGTTATGTACCTACCATATTTTCCGAAATTGGGAGTAAGATTCATATTCAGATACGCAAGAAAGCTGTTCCAGCCACAATTGTAAAGCTACCGTTCTACACCATATAATGCAGAATTTTCAACATTGTTTAGATAAAATTTACGAGGATGTTCTAGAACTTCCCAATACTGGAAAAGTAGCTTCTTACATCCCCGAACTTGCTGCTGTACCCGACTCAAAATTTGGAATGCAACTACTGGACATACACCAAAACGAATTTGCTATTGGGGATAGTACAGAAAAGTTTTCCATACAAAGTATCTCAAAAGTGTTAAGCCTTTCCATGGCCTTACAATATATGGGCGAAGCTGTTTGGGAACGCGTAGATGTGGAACCTTCGGGTGATCCGTTTAACCATTTATCCTTACTGGAACTTGAAAACGGTATACCACGAAATCCTTTAATAAATGCTGGTGCTATTGTGATTGCGGATATTTTGGTTTCTCAGTTAGCGAATCCAAAAACAGATTTTCTGGAGTTTGTTCGAAAACTAGCGGATGACAGCTCCATAAGCTATAATGAAGATGTGGCTAAATCTGAAAAACAAACTGGGTTTAAAAACTACGCAGCTGCTAATCTACTTAAATCATATGGCAACCTTACCAATGATGTTGAATCGGTATTGGATTTCTACTTTCATCAGTGCTCCCTGCATATAAGTTGTGCCCAGCTTTGCGATGTGTTTTATCTTTTCATAAATAAAGGGAAATGCAAAAGAAATGTTACCCACTTAAATATAAATCAAATAAAAAGGGTTAACGCCTTAATGCTCACCTGTGGTTTTTATGATGAAGCGGGTGAGTTTGCTTTTGAGGTAGGTCTACCGGGAAAAAGTGGGGTCGGGGGCGGTATTATTGCCCTTTTACCAAATAACTTTTGCGTGGTTACCTGGTCCCCACCACTTAATAAAAAAGGAAATTCCGCACGTGGAATGGCAGCATTAGAACGTTTAACCACCCTATCTGGATTATCTATATTCTAATTTGGAAAGTAAAAAAATACTCATATTAGGAGGTAGCGGTTTCCTTGGCAATGCCATATACAAGGAACTGTGCAATTACTTTGACACCTATGGGACATATTGCCATGCATCCAATGCTTTTGCCTCTAACAAACAATTTTTCAGGTATAATTTGGAGAACGATGATATCTTTGAGCTGTTAGAAAAAGTAAGGCCCCAAATTATTATTTCTGCTTTACGGGGAAATTTTGCGGCGCAGGTAATCGCTCATCAACATCTAGCTGAATACATCACGGACAATGACTGTACCTTATATTTTCTTTCGTCTGCAAATGTTTTCGATACCTACAGTAAATATCCTTCCTACGAGACGGACAAAACGCTATCGGAAAGTATTTTTGGTCGTTTAAAGATAAAAATTGAAAATATGTTACTCCGTCTTCCGTCTAAGAAAGCAGGCATTTTGCGCATTCCTATGGTTTTTGGAAATGCGTCGCCAAGAATTAAGGAAATGAAAAATCGTATTCTTAACAATGAGCCTGTCGAGGTTTTCCCTAATTTAATTCTAAATGTGACGAACGATGATAAACTAACACAGCAAATTCATTATCTTATCAACAGAAATAAAACGGGTATCTATCATTTGGGAAGTAGCGATTTGGTGCATCATGAAGATTTTATAAAAGAGGTACTGGAACGCGTGGGAACCTTTAATCCGATACTAAAAAGAGTCTACACTACCAATGAAGATCGTTATTTGGCCGTATTACCAAAAACCAATAAATTGCCAAAAAATCTACAGTTCACATACCAGGATATTATAGAAAATCACATTTTAAATTGACGTATATTTTTTAAAATCGATACACATGGAGAAATTTACAGATAAACAAATACAGGATTACCTTGGCCAATTAGACGGATGGGAATATGTTGACGGCGCTATTGAAACGACATTCGAATTCAAGGATTTTAAAGAAGCGTTCTCAGTTATGACGCGCATTGCGTTCGAATGTGAAGCACAGGGGCATCACCCAGATTGGAGCAATGTTTACAAAACAGTAAATATTCGATTAAATACGCACGATGCCAATGGTGTTACGGAAAAGGATTTTGTACTTGCAAGAGCTATTGAGGATATTGTAGAAAGCGACTAAATGTTTCGTTTCAAATTTTAGTACTAAAAGCGTAAAAAAATACAACTATGGGAAGAGCTTTTGAATTTAGAAAAGCACGCAAAATGAAAAGATGGTCGGCCATGTCCAAAGCCTTTACTAGAATAGGTAAGGATATTGTAATGGCGGTAAAAGAAGGAGGGCCCGATCCAGATGCCAACTCCAGGTTACGAGCCGTTATACAGAATGCCAAGTCGGTAAATATGCCAAAGGACAATGTAGAACGTGCCATAAAACGTGCAAGCGATAAAAGCCTTGGGGACTACAAAGAAGTACTTTTTGAAGGTTATGCCCCGCATGGGATTGCCATTTTGGTAGAAACCGCCACCGACAACAATACCAGAACGGTAGCGAACATCAGAAGTTATTTTAATAAATGTAATGGCAGCTTGGGAACTTCCGGTTCCGTTGAGTTTATGTTTGACCATACCTGTAATTTTAGGATTCCAGCAGAAGGTTTGGACCCAGAGGAGCTAGAACTAGAAATGATAGACTATGGTGCCGAAGAAGTTTTTGTAGACGATGACGGTATCCTCATCTATGCGCCTTTTGAGAGCTTTGGTGCGATTCAAAAAGAATTGGAAAACAGGGAATTGGAAATTCTTTCATCTGGTTTTGAACGTATTCCACAAGTGACTAAAAAACTTTCGGAAGAAGAAGCTGCCGATGTAGAAAAATTACTGGAAAAAATAGAGGAAGACGATGATGTACAGAACGTATACCATAGTATGCAGGAGTAACGTTTACCCAACTGATATTTTTATAACACCCAAGCAAACGCGCTTGGGTGTTTATGATTAAATCTATTTCATCTTGTCTAAAAGATAAATAAAATAGCCCAGTGTAGCATTTAAATCCGCAGTTTACCGATTATGAGAGCTAAATCACAGCTCCTTTAATCATAAAATAGTAGCTTGTAAATTAGTTAAGGATATACCATCTTTTTATTAGAATTTGAAATAGTACAAGCTAGGATGAGAATACCAATATTTAAAATATTTGTTTTTACCTTTTTAATTGGAATTATGTTTTACACGGTGCACAATACCGTACCTAAAACCTTTGGCGCATTAAAAGAGAAATTTAGTAGCGAAAAAATATACCACAAAACACCAACCGAAAGTAAATTAGACTACTCACCAGTAGTACCAAATAGAATAGTACAAACCAAACCAAATTTACTTTTTAGCTCAGGCTTTGAAGGCGTTCAACTTAGCCAATCAGTTGAGGATTATCAATATCTAAGCGGAACGGACAAAGAGACGGGATTCTCATGGCCATTGCATATACTTGGTTCCAATTTTAGCGGTATCCATAGCATAAACGACGATAATGGAAAAGCCATATCCAATGAGATTGTACAGGTAATCGGACCTAAGGGAAATCTTACCTCTGCGCTCTTCCAAGAAGTAAACTATGATGTTCAAGTTACACAGACCCCTTTTCAAATTAACAACATAAAAGAAAATCCGAAAGAACTCTATATGAGTTACTGGATGAAAACAGATAGCACCGCTATAAAAGGAATTGACACTTGGAGGGCCATTTGGGAATATAAGACCAAAAAATATGCTTCAAACAAAGACGGTTTTAGAATGATTGCTTTTATGGCTACGGATTACGAAGGAAAACCCTATTGGCTATTTCAAGGAGATTCTAGCCCACAAAATCCGATATGGCAAACTGAAAATTATAATGTACCCCTAATACTAAATAAATGGTTTAAAGTGGAGTATTATATCAAATGGAGTAATGGGGAAGACGGGTATGCCAGCATGAAAGTAAACGGGAAGCTCATTGGCGAGCACAAAGGAGCAACAACGGCAAATTCCGACGACTTGGATTTTATAATGCTCACCCAAGTTTATGGAAATTCGCATCCGATGCACCAATGGGTAGATGATATTGAAATTTGGGATGGTCTGCCCTATTAGGAACGCTACTTAAAATTACGAATCACAAGTACAGTAAAGTTTCAAAACAGTTCCAATTCTAAAATAAAAGTGTATTTCAGCATAAGCTTATCTTAATTATTGGGCTAAAAACACAATCTCATAATTAGCCTATTCATAATCTTGGAAAAACAAATATGGCAAACCTAAACAATTTAGATTGCCGTTAACATGTTCCCAATAAACGAAAAAGACATTACGAGCATCTAGAAATCGTTTATATTTACCGTAAAAATTGCTACTACCACCTTTGACTTTTAAACAAGTTGTACCTAAGGAAAAAATGAAAACAGGAAAATTATACTTACTGGGTTTACTTATTGTATTGGCGTCCTGTCAAACATCGGACCCTATCGAAACATCTTCAACCCGTCTCCAACTTTTATTTAAATCTGGCTTTGAAGAAGGAACTTTTATCAGTGAAATCCAAGATAACTATCAAGTTATAAGAGGAACGGACGAGGAAACTAATTTTACCTGGCCAATAAAAATATTAGGCTCCAATTTTGGCGGCATCCATCGCATACAAGATGACAACGGTCCTGCAATCGACAATTATTTGGAAAACATTATAGGGCCCTCAGGAGAGGAAACCACAGCATTATTCCAACGGGTAAATTATGATATAGGGGTGACACAATCGCCCTATCAAATCAATAATATTAAAGAAAATCCTAAAGAGTTGTTCATAAGCTATTGGATGAAAACGGATGACACTTCTTTGGTCGGGCCAGATAAATGGAGAGCCTTATGGGAATTCAAAACAAATAACTACAACGAGAATAATGAAAATGGTTTTAGGATGATTTCCTTTATGGCCACCGACAATAACGGTGAATTACAATGGTTATTTCAAGGCGATAGAAATCCTACGAATCCGGTTTGGCAGGTGATAAACAAAACTGCCCCTGTGATTAGAAACGAATGGTTTAAAGTCTCTTATTATATAAAGTGGAGTGAAACGTCCAATGGTTATGCATCTATGAGCGTTAATGATGAACTAATCGCGGAGCATAATGGACCAACTACGTCAAACGCTGATGATATGGACTTCATAATACTTACACAAGTTTACGGGAATACTCATCCCATGTACCAATGGATAGATGATATTGAAATTTGGAACGGTATTCCGCCAGCAATTAATTGAATACATTATTTTCTACGGTAAGCAGCGTCAAAAACAAATTGGTCATCCAATTGATGAACATGATGCATAGCCATTAATTTTTTATCAAAACTAGGACGCACTACCCTTTCGGTTTTTTCAGAATACTCCTTTAGGGATAATTTTTCTATTTTATTTATATTAAGTGCCCTACCATAAATAGCATCCGTATTTCTTTGGGACGGTCTATAAAGCTGACCCTCATAACTAAATATGGAGCCTCCATTACGAGCAACCCGAGCATCTATAATAACGGGGTTCTGTACATGTGGCTCTATTGTTTCTAATTTAATCGAATCAACCTTATAAATATATAATTCGCTGTTCATTGGAGAAGTTGTTGCCATTTGCTTATTCAAAAACAGCCATTTTTGCTTGTTTTCATCTGTATGAAAGAAAGCATCCGCTACCCTTTCCCCTTCAAAAGCTGTGGAGTATAACTCCCAAGTAGTTGGAAACTCTACAGCCTTATAGATTTCTAAACGTTCATTTTCCGAAGCTTCGGGCATTAAAAATACCTCCCCATCTTCCTCAAAAATATAGGGAAAGGACAAATGATAATCCATATCTAATACATCGATAATATCTAGTAGGTTATTACCATCTAACAAACCGCAAGAAATCTTACCTCGTTTTGTACGATACGAATAATTCTCAAAGAAAAGATACGTACTGTCTTTATATTTGAATAAGAACGGGTCTGCCCAAAACTCATCCCTTGGCATATCCAATGGCTTTGAATAGGCCAGATCGGTTTTCATAAATTCATCCTTACCTAAAAAAAGGGACCAACGTTCAGGTCTCCAAGCGAATATCTTATTTCCGATTTTCTCCCAAATCTTTAGACCTGTGTTAACGTAAAAACCAAGAGCATACCTCAACACAGATAGAACATTTAGGTTTTGGGTTTCAGAAGATATTGCCACTTTAAGTTTTATAGGCTGAAAATTACCATCCAACAAAGAGTTGATCGCCTTTGAAAATACTGAAACTGCACCTTCTTGGACTGTATTTCGAGTTTCTGTAATAGACCATCCGCGATTAAAAAAGGCAGTATCAATAATATATTTTTTACTCTCATTCCCTGTATCACTGAGCAAAGAAAAACCTATTCCCTCATGTTGGTTCAGGACTTCCCAAAATCCAGTTGGACCGTACTTATCTAATATTGAATCGGCAAACATAAAGTCCCAAATACCATGGGTAGCCAACTTAGAGATTTCTTCCAAACCTTTGAGATTATCAAGATTAACAATAACATCCAAATGGACATTATTAATCTTTTTAATCCCATCTATGCTAAACTTTTGTACTCCATTGTGGTTTAAAACATTTAGGGCTAGCCGTCGGACATTAGTCAGTCGACTAATGATATCTCTTATTTCTGTATTGTGAGGTCGTTTAAAGAATAATCTTTCTTCTAACCAAAGTTGGCGCTGAAGCAATATATTAGCAAGATTAAAACGTGGGGCAGATTTATTAAAAAACTTTATTTTAGAGTTGATAACTGGAGGAACCGTTTCACCATCAGTTTTAGAAATCAAGACAACTTCTATTTCAAGGCGATTCAATAGTTCTTGAATTATCCTTAGTTGCCAATTGGATAAGCAATTTAATTCCTCAACTAGTATCCCTATGCTTAATTTCAAACGACGTATAGCTTATAAAATTGATAATGAATTTGGGAAACCTATGAAAATATGTATACCTATTTATACGGTAATGCTATTGCTTTTCTACTTGAAATCACAACAAAATCAGTAATTATCAAAACAAAGAATTATCCATTATACTCGGTATTACCGTAACCATAGGCGTAGCCATAATTATAATTGCCTTTTTTGGTTTTTCCTACGCCGTTAAGAACATAAGCCATATTGTTAAGCTTTTTGTTTTTATATAACTCTTTGGAGAAATGTAACAATTTTTTATCCGTTATTCCAGCACGTAATACAAACAAGGTAGCATCAGCATATTTGGAAATTAAAAGCGTATCGGTAACTAACATGGTGGGCGCAGTATCAACAATAACATAATCGTACTCCTCTTTGGCCTTCTGTATAAATTCACCATACCGCTTATGGGATAACAATGCTGGAGCACTATTGGGAATCTTGCCACTAAGGTAGGTGCTGTGATCTGGAAAATTTTCAAAACCCTTATGTATGCCGTCATAAAAACTGAACCATTGATCTTTTAAATAATTAGAAAGTCCTGGTTCATCTTTCGCTAACTCTGTATAGGTATGTAGCTGTGGATTTCTTAAGTCAGCTCCAACAAGCAGCACCCGCTTACCAATACTCGCATAGGCCAAGGATAGATTTATTGCCATTAAGGTCTTACCTTCTCTTTTTATAGCAGAAGTTACATAAATAACTTTTCCAAGACCTACTTCTTTCTTACCCAATATGTGGTCTGTGTTAGCACTTAAAATTCTAAATGCTTCTGCCAATGGAGAACCAGCCGGAACCTTATCGAAGCTCTTTTGCAACCCAAAAGAAGGAATTTCAATCAAGGTTGGTATTTCAGGATTTACATTTTCTATTTCAGCTCGATCGTGTAGTTTGGTATCAAAAGAAGAACGTACAGTAACCACAATAAAAGGCACCATAAAGCCCAATATTAAGGATAATGGGTAAATGATTGTCTTTTTTGGCCATAAAGGTTTAATATTACTCAAAGCATAGTCTATAACTTTTACGGAGGATGATGTGGATGCATAGTCTATAGCTGCCTCTTCTCGCTTTTTCAATAGAAGCAAATACAGGTTTTCCTTTATTGCCTGCTGCCGCTCTATAGAACGCAAAACTTGTTCCTTTTCCGGAAGCTCTGAATACGAAAGGTCTACCTTATTTTTTTGTTTACTAAGCTGACTTCTAGAAATTGCCAGTTGTGATTTGTATACCTTAACAGTACTTAATATATTCTGTTTAGATAATTCTAAACGTTGGGATAAATTTACCAAATTTGGATGATTAGCTCCTATCGAAGCACCTAGTTTTTGTCTTTCTCTAGCAAGTTCGTTATACTTTTCTACCATTGCGTTTAAAGCACTGTTAGCCAAACCAATATCCGCAGGTAGTAGGTTGTAGTCTTCCTCGTTAGAAACCGTTCTGTCCAAAAGATTCAACAAAGAAATCTGAGTCTCTAATTTCAATAATTCGGTCTCCGTTTCCGATTTTCTTTGTAGACTTACGCCAGCATCTGTTTGAATATAAGACAGGTCTTCAGCAGTTTTAAAATCCTTCTTACCCGCTTCAATAGAATCCAATTCCCTGGATAGGCTATTGAACCGCTCATCTACGATTTCTAAAGTACGCCTAGTAATCAATTGCTTATCCTGTACACCATCATCATCAAAATTTTCAATAATCGTATTTAGAATGGTCTCTGATAAATTTCGGGATTGGCCTTTTAAGCCAAGCGTTAAGACATCACTCTGTTTTTCTGACGTCGTTATAGTTAAATCTTCCATAAGGAAAGCGGAAGCATGCCTTTTTGGTAGTAAGACTACCTTGTATTTATGATCCCTAAACATTGAAGCATTTATAGTTTCAGGAATTGAGATGCCAAAAGGAAGAATATCCTTTAAACTTTCTGAAGTTACCTCATAAGGTACCACATATTTTCTACCGGCCTCATCGGTAATATGGTACCCCGCCGTGCTCATTAGAATCTCAAATGCCAAAGGTTTATCTATCTGCTCTTCTGTTATATTCTTTTGGATCACAAATGGAGCGCTCGCAATTTTTTGGTAACTAAAATTTATATATTCAAAGTAGGAAATGTCCAAGTTTAATTTGCTAACAACCTTGCTAAGTAGTTGATTAGACTTTAAAACCTCGATATGATTTTCTAGGTTTAACTTCAAATTTTGGTTGCCCATAGGAACGTCCTTGGGAATAACTTTTGTCTCTTGGCTATTGTCAAGTATTTTAATCTTTGCCTCCGAGGTATACGTTTTAGGTGCATACTTCTCATAAAAATATCCTAACGCTAAAAATAAAGCGCAACTAACAAAGAACCATGGCCAATGCTTAAGATACTTTAAAATCAATTCTTTTAAAGCAATAGGCTTATCGTCTTCCTTGAAATCTAATATATAAGGTGTTTCTTTCATATTATTGCTACAATCAGTGTTCGCACACTTCTTATGTTCTTTTCTGCATTAAGCTAAATTCATACCCTCTCAAAAACCTGAATCATCTTGAATAATAGGGTTATCAAAGGCATGTATAAACCCTGCGTCTTAAAAACATAGTTTACAAAACTAGGTCTTAATAATGAAGCATATTTTATAAATCGTTGAATCCTAATAATTTATCGATAATACGTGTTGCCGCCTTACCATCCCATAAATGGGGTATTTTACCTTTCTTCCAATTTCCGGAAAATAATTTATCCATAGCAGGTGCAATAGCCTTAGGGTTAGTACCTAATAGCTCGTTAGTACCTTCAGTAATGGTTTCCGGCCTTTCTGTATTATCCCTTAATGTCATGCACGGAACACCCATGACTGTAGTTTCTTCTGTAATGCCTCCAGAATCGGTTATTACAGCCTTCGATTTTTCTACTAAGTAATTAAACTCCAAATATCCTAGAGGATCAATCATATGAAGTCTTTCATTGCCAATATCAAGCTTTTTCAACATTTTAGCCGTTCGTGGATGAACAGGAAATACCAAGGGCAAATTTCCTGAATGTTCAATGATCTCATTTAACAAAGATTTCAATTGGCTGCCCTCATCTACATTAGCCGGCCTGTGCAGGGTCATCACCATGTACTCCTTCTCTTTTAAACCCAATGTTTCCCAAATTTTAGGCTTCCTAAAATTAGGCCGTTGTTTTAAAAGCGTGTCTATCATGGTATTACCAACAAATAATATACTTTTTTCGGGTACTCCGCTTTTTCTAAGATTGGCATTTGCAACCTCTGAAGTGGTAAAAAAGTAGTTGGTTATTGCGTCCGTTACCAACCTGTTTATTTCCTCTGGCATTGTCCAATCATAGGAACGTATTCCCCCTTCTACGTGAGCTACTTTTGTATGTAACTTTTGAGCTGTTATCGCACACGCCATTGTAGAGGTCACATCACCCACTACGAGTACCAAATCTACCGGGTTTTCCAAAAGGTCCTTTTCAAATCGAACCATAATATTGGCCGTCTGTTCTGCCTGGGTCCCACCACCAGCTTCAAGATTGGCATCTGGTTCGGGAATTTCCAATTGTTCAAAAAAATTACCCGACATTTTATTGTCATAGTGCTGGCCTGTATGCACCAATCTGTATGAGATTTCCTTGCCTTTACCCTGTGCCTTTTTAATAGCGTGAATAATCGGAGCTATTTTCATAAAGTTGGGACGAGCCCCTGCCACTAGTGTTATATTTTTCATTCTGTTTAATTTCGTTGAGATTTACTGTTTCCGCTTTGGTCCAATCTACCTTAAGTATGGCTTCCTTTAGGTCTATAAACTTAAAGTCGTTAAGCCATTTCTCTAATTTAGGTTTACAGGATTTTAAACCTACATAAGATTTAAATTGCCTTGCCCTTGACAGTCCCTTTAGTATAGGTTGATCATAATCAAAATCCCTAGGATGGAAATAAGTCATCACATAATCCGAATTGAGTGTACAATTTTTAATGACCCCATAGGGAAGCAATCTAAAATAACCACCACCTGAGAAGATGAAGGGTTTGCCTAGAACGGAACGTGTATTTATAGGGAATTCCATTAATTTTGCACCATTATACTCCAATAAAGAAGGGGATGCAACCTTATAAGCGGAAAATCCACCATGGGCCCTACTAGCAGGAAACACAGAAGAATCTACCTTAATCCCGAGTTCATATAATACTTCAAATGCCCATTTATTATCCTCTGTAATGGAGAAACCTGGCGCCCTAAACGAAGTGACTTTTTTACCTGAACAATCTTCAATGGTCTTTATAGATTTTTCTACATCCTTAAAAAAAGTGGTACGATCTTGTTCGTATACAAGTTGATGCAGGTGTGTATGACTTCCTATTTCATAGCCGCGATCCGCAATACCCCTAATAACTTCAGGAAATTTTTCTGCCATCCACCCTACTACAAAAAAAGTTGCCCCTACTTTACTCTCTTCCAAAATATCATAGATAATTTCCATATTTTGATGAATACGTGGCTCAAAACTAGACCATTGTGCTTCCGTTTTAGTGGATTGATTATCTAAAAGGTGATACCAATCCTCTATATCAAATGTTAATATGTTCATACCCTGAATTTTAAATTTGTTAATACAAATATTTTGAAATCCATTCGCCTAAATACACCGAGGTAGCTAAGGGCTGATGCTTCCAAATTTTGGTTAAATAAGTATGTTCCTTTATAGACTTACCTACGGGTTCTGAGTAGTTATAAAAAATTGGTAATTCGATGGGTTGCCACTGCCTTTTAAATTGGTGATTGTTACTGTTGACAGTGGATCTCCCAAAAGAAAAATATTTATGTTTTTCTACTATAGAGGTTTTTAGGATCTCCCAGCAAATCAAGGCATGTATATTATAGCCGTCATAATCGCTATCCGTGGCCGACCAGCATACTTCGTTAAAATTCAAATAGGATAATGAAAAACCAGTGGCTATCGCTTTATCGTTGTCATAAACAACAGTAATTTGGGCCTTTCCGAATTTATAGTCGGTGAGTAAATTTTTAAAGAATACCTTGCCAATTGGCGGTGAACCAAATTTCAACATCTTTTGGGCATACAAATAGTAATAATCATTTAAGAGTTCTAGCCCTCCATGACATATTTTATAATTGATCTTTTCCGCTTTTCTGATTTTCTGACGTAATTTCGCTTTGAACGTCATTATTTGTTCCTCATGGGATGCATGTACTTCCAAAATACAACTGATCTTTTTGTCGTAACTATATTCCGATAATTTAGTAAAGCTTCGGATTTCAAATTTTTTATCTTCTATAAACGATTTTATATTAATGTCTAATTCATTATGAGTCGAAATTATAGGGCCCCCATAGGAAAAGTGAGGCATTGATATTGCCCTGTTGTTTAAGAAAACAACTGGCATAACCCCTATGATTTGGCTATGCTCGGTTAGCGATAAATTTTGACTGCTATAACCAAATGTCTTGGCAAGTATAGGCCCCAGAGATGGGTTGTGGGCTATCGTAATTATTTGATTCTCCTTTTCGGTGTCCAAAAATTTATTCCAATAAAGAGTATCGGTACTAAAGGCTATTTGTATCATAATAGTGTTAATTGAACTTGGCTAAAACTGAGTTAAAAAAAATACGTTTATGCCAATTTGATATTCGTTTTCCCGCGCTTTGTTTAATGACATTATACTTTATCTCTTGCTTTTATTGTTGTTTATAACAGAAACCTTAATACAAATATTTAGAAACAATATTTCCAAAAAATACCGAGGTTCGTAAAGGCTGTAGCTTCCAGATTTTCGTTAAAAAAGTCAGTTCCTTTACTTGGGTGCTTACTGGCTGGGAATAATTATAGAAAATGGGGATTTCCAAAGGTTTCCATTGCCTTTTGTATTTATGGTTGCTACTTTCTTTGGTCGATCTACCCATAGAGAAGTACTTCTGATTCTTCTCTATACTATCCTTAATGATATTCCAATACAACAAAGAATTTACATTATACTTATCGTAGTCGGCATTTGTGCTTACCCAGCATAACTCGTTAAAGCTCAAGTAGGACAGGGTAAATCCTGCTGCTATTACCTCATTGCAGTCATATACTGCAGTAATTAATGCTTCTCCGTATCTATAATCCGTTAAAAGGTTTTTAAAAAATGATTTTCCTAATGGAGGTGAGCCTTTACATAACATCTTCTTGGTGTACACGTCATAGAAATCTTCTAATAACTCCATATTCCCTCGCACCACTTTAAATGCATTTTTCTCCGAATTTCTAATTTTTCGCCTAAACCCGGACTTAAACTCCATTAGCTGTTCGTCTGCGGTTTCCTTAAGCTCTACAATACAGGTGACCTTATTCTCGTAGAGGTTGTCTGTTAGCTTATCAAAACTCCGGGCTTCAAACTTGTTATTCTCTAAAACTGTAGTTAAGCATAAATCAATATCCGATTCAGCATTAATAATAGGTCCTCCGTATGAAAAGTGTGGCATAGAAACCAGTTTCCCTCCGATCTTTACTATAGGCAACACACCAATGACCTCATCATTCTTATTGATAAGCAGGTTTTGACTCTCGTAACCAAATGTTTTTTCCAATATTGGACCTAAGGAAGGGTTGTGCGCAATGGTAATTAGCTGCGTTCCATTCTCCTTCATTAAAAATTCATTCCAAGTTTTACTATCTAGACATTCTGAAAGCTCTATCATAACCTATTAAATACAAGTTTTACAAAATATGGCATTACGCGTATGTCTCCCATAACACGTTTTTTAGGCTCGTTCAAGGTTCTATAAATACCTTCTAAATTGTTATTTATCCACCACACTGGAGCACGTTTAACGTTACCTGTATAGACATCAAAACTACCTCCCAGACCTTGATACACCGCAGGATGTTTTTGGTGCAATTCCTCCATTAAGAGTTCTTGTTTAGGAGAACCCATGGCAACGAAAACGATATCCGGTTTCTTTTGGGAAATGTCTAAAATCAATTCTTTACGTTCGTTTTCATTCGTTAGATAACCATTTCTATGACCTATAATCTTAATATTGGGATACTCCACTTTTAAACGAGAGACCGCCTTTTGAATAATTTCTTCTTTGCCGCCTACCAGATAAAAAGTTTTACTGTGATGATAACTTTCTATGAGGTTTAGCCATAGTTCACAACCCGGTATTTTGGCTACATTCTTATGTCCTTTTCTCTTTAATGCCCATACCGCTCCCACACCATCTGCGTAACCAACATTCCTATTAATAATAGCTCGTGTTTGATCAGTAGCGTGATATATTTTTTCCGCATTTACAGCGACTAAAATACTTTTGTGCTCCAAAACATACTCCATAAGTTCCTTACGGGACTTGGGGACATATGTCTTTACGCCGTTAAGTAATTGTGAAATCATTACTGTATATTTTTGTCATTAGATTCAAACCAATAATATATGCTTAGTAATAAGAAAATCTGTTTTTCCCTATTGTAACCGATGCTATGTTGTTCCAACACCTCTAGAATGTAGTTTTGGTTAAAAACCGTAGAAAATTCCGAATCTTTGCTTAACAGAATACCCTTTACCGTATCCATTTCCTCCCTAAACCACCTATTTGTAGGGGACTGAAATCCCTTTTTCTTTCTATGGATAATGCGGTCAGGTAAAATAGTCTTGGCAAATTCCTTGTGGATAATTTTGCCTTGCCTACTATTTAATTTAAGGTCTAATGGAAGGGTCTCCATAAAATTTACTAATTCGATATCCAACATAGGAACACGACATTCCAGCGAAAAATTCATGGTGATTTTGTCTGTATAGTTCAGTAGATCGTCCGCAAGGTTCATTCGGGTATCAATGGCCATCATTTTATCCGCAGCGTGCTTTCGTGAACCACAATCCAATACTTGATAGAAATTTGCTATTGCCTTTTTACTTGAATTATCCGGCATAGAAATCAGCTGTTGTATTTCTTCTTGGGAGAAAATCTCATAGACAGATAAGAAGCGTTCTATTTCATTTGAAATACCAATAGATTTAGCACCTCGTAAAACTTGTTCGTTTTTACTACCAACGAATTGTGCTACAGGGTTTAATACACGTCTAAGTGGCGCTGGAATCTTGGCTCTTATAAGTTCTGATCTGTAACGGGTATACCCTCCTAACGGCTCATCTGCACCTTGACCCGTAAGCACTACTTTTACTTTTTCTGCCGCTAACTCCGCTAAATAATACATTGGTATCATCGAGGTAGTAGCGAGCGGTTCCTCAACTATTCGGGAACATTCCTTTATCAGGCCTAAGAAATCGGAAAAGGATATTTTTTTCACATAATGTTCCAATCCCAAAATTTCGGCTGTTTGTTTGGCATCAGCTATTTCGTCTTCCTCAAAATCACCTTCAAATCCAATCGTAAATGCTTTTAATTTTCCTGTGTAATGCTTTTTGGCCAAAGCGGCTATAACGGCAGAATCTACACCCCCGCTTAAAAGAATTCCAACTTCCACATCCGCTAGTAGCTGACGCTTAACGGCAGCTTCCAATACATTACCATAGCCCCGAGTTAATGTTTTGGTTGTTTCCTTACTTATAGCTGGTAATTTCTTAGAAAATGAACTGCTGGCGCCTTCTAGCTGTTTGGTGCTCAATTTGACACTATAGGTATACCCCGGCAATACTTTTTTAATCTCTTTATAGAGTGTGTTCGGGGCTGCATTGTATCGTAGCCGAAGTAAACTGGCTAGGCTATCAGTACAACGCTCATTTGTATTTAACATTGTCTTTATGGGACGTATCTCAGAAGAGAAAACCAGTTTTGAACCATCATTAAAATAATATAATGGTTTAACGCCAAAAGGGTCGCGTGCCAAAGTGAGTAAAGCGTTAGCCATATCTAGAAATGCTAGGGCAAATATGCCGTTAAAATCCCGTACCGCATCAGTACCGAAATGCATTAGATAATACAAAATGGTCTCTGTGTCAGAATGCCCTTTGTATACAATATCCTGAGGTAATTTTTTTCGTAACTCTAAATGATTATAAATCTCTCCATTAAAGATTAAGGCGCACTTTTCACAAGGGGAAATCATCGGCTGATGCCCTGCAGGAGAAAGGTCAATTATCGAAAGTCGCCGTTGTCCAAATTGAATACTGTGGCTATTTACATTAAAAAAATCAATGCCAAAATCATCTGGGCCTCTATGCTCAATTTGATTTAGCATAGCTTCACCAAAAGCTTGATTAACAGACCCTAGAATACCACACATAACTTTTGTTCTTACATATATAAGTCCTGGGACTTATATGAAAATCAAAATTAGTTAAATGGCTCTGCAGGACTCAATAAAGCCGATAAAACGCCGTATCTCTCGACTTATAAACGAGAAAAATATAAAGCTGTATTTTGTGTGTTAATTGAATTTAAATAATGTAAAAAACCACCTACATAACGAAAAGTCGTTTCGTGCTTACCTGTAGTTCTAAAACCTAAGAAAAGACTACAATTGATGTCGTTTCAAACTTGTTGACAAAGCGTACAAATATGGCATTACTGCCCAACGTAGCGTATTTTTGTTTCGTTTTATGTTGAGGATGTCAATAACGGAATATATGGCTCCCGACTTTACAAATGCTTTTCTGATGTTGTTAGATAGAGATGAGACTAAATCGGTATCGTTCAGTAAAACCGCAAGATGAAGCATCTCTGCATTATCATACAAATCATATTTTACAATAGAAGGTTTGTTGCTAAGACTAAAGCGTTTAAATAGTCCTGTCTTTAAATTGTAAAAGTTAGATTTTACATAATTATATCCTATTTCTAAAACGGCTTCACTCTTCTCTAAAGGGAATAATTTTGAAGTTTTATAAATATTTTTCAGAATAAAACAAGAGTGAAAACAATCGATAAAAGAATCTTCACTATCCGGTTCATATAACCAGGATCCGTCCGCGCGTTGTTTGCCATTAATAAAGTTGTAGAGTTTTTTAATTTTCACATTTAACAAGCTATCATGTTCGGGTAGATGTTTCAATAAAATAGCATAAGAAAGCATAGCATAGGAAACCGCATTGGTTACCAACCGATCTTTAGCCGGTCCATAAGAAGTAGCCATAGCGTTTTCATCTTCGAACATTATTCTAATATCCTGCTCAAAAAAACTAAAAACACTTTTTAGATATGGCAAATAGCTTGTATCCCCAGATAACTCTATATATTTATCCAGAGCTTCCAAAGCATAAGGCGTATGTGTACTAAATGGTGTGTTCTCGTCATAATTAAGATCATCTCCTGCGGCCCACTTGAAACCTAATCCCCAGCAAAGGCCGGAATATCCTTTACATGTATTCGCTATCAACCAGTCTATATGGTTTTTGGCTCCTGAGAGTAATTCTTCGTCCTTTTCAACTTCATAAAGGTTAAGCAAAGCTAAGGTCGCCTGTGCCCTTACCGCAGGATATTCTTGCTTTTTATATGTAAAACGAGTTTTGTTATTTAAAAAATTATCCCAAATGGTAAGGGCGGCAGCAGGTAAAATACCTACTAATTTATTTGTGTTGTAGCACTGTTTGATATTGATGCCCAAATCGATCATCCAAACATCATAAGGATCATAACATTCCAAATTGTTTTGTAATGTAAACCTTTTTATAAGCGCTATATCCTTATATAAATCCATTTCATCGTTAGATTATGACCTAGCCATTTCGTTCCTTGTTCATACTTTGGATCAAGTAGTCCGTTAGTCTTCTGGAAACCGCGGTATTCATCAACATATCATGGGCATACTTATAATTAAAACGCCCAATTTCTTCTATCAATTTATAATCCGAAATTAAACGCTCCAAGCTATACTGTAATTCCGACACGTTCCTTACTCCAACAAAATATCCCATCTTTCCATCTTTGAAAAAATCCTGTAATCCTCCCACCGGAGTTGTAATAATTGGAAGTCCAAATGCCATTGCTTCTAAAACAGATGTTGGTAAACCCTCACTATAACTTGGCAGACAGTAGATATGACTAGAAGTGAACAAGTTTATTTTTTGTTGCCCAACCACATGGCCGCACATACTAATACCATCCTTATGCCTTACGTAATCCGATACCGCCTTAAACGCTTCCCCGTCTCCTGCAATTACCAATTCTAAATTGTAGAATTTTCGTTTTATATTTTCAAAAGCATCTATGGTTTCATAAACTCCTTTTTCCTTTAATAGCCTGGATAAAAAGAGGATTCTAATTTTAACCGTACTATTTTGTGATGTATATTTTTGTTCAATATTAAAATCATTAAGTATTGTTGCGTCAACCACGGTTGTCTCTACAACAACATTTCCTTGATAACCCCATTCCCGTAATTTATTGGCAAATTTTTGAGATAGTACGAAGAGAGTGGTTGCCTTTCCAAACGTTGCTTTAAAAAAACGCAGGTATTTTTGGCCTACCTTTTCTTCAAAAGCTAAATCCCAACCATGAAAGAAAGCCACAAAAGGAATTCCTTTTTTTACGAGTTGCCTGGCAAACAATCCGTCCCTAAAAAAACTGCGAAAACCCAAAGATGGATTTAAAAAAAATAAGTCCGTATCCTTACTTAGAGCTCTACTGAAATTCCGTTGATCGAGCAATGGACCAAAAATGTTCTTTCCATGCCCACCAATTTCCAGCGTATTAACCTGAATGCTTTTAAACTTATAAAGTTCGGGTAACAAAGCGTTCCAAAAAGCACTTACACCACCGGGAGCACTTAACTTAGGAACTGTAATTAGCACTTTCTTTAACATGTTAATTGCTTTTCTTTGGTAGCCTGCATCCGCTGTTTCATAGCTTTTTTATAAATTAAACTCTCATATTCCAACTTCACAAAAACAAGTACCATAAAAACATCCAATTCAAACCACATACCTCCTTGGGTAAGCATCAAAGAAACGTATAAAAAATACACTGCGATAGAAAGTCTATAGGACGGCATTTTTCGTCGCTCCCAAATAAACCTTAGCAATGATGCTAGGTAACCTAAAAAAAAGAAAACGCCCAAGAGACCATTTTGCCCTAATTGGGTAAAGAATTCGTTATGAGCGTACACCCGTATTCCAGTTACTTCTCCAATTTTATCAAGCAATCCCTCATAGCCAAATCCAAAAAAGATTTCAAATACGCTACCATTGAACCACAGGTCAAAAGAAGCTTTCCAAAACAGTAGCCTGCCGGAACCGGCTGCTGTCTGTTTTCCATTTCGGATATCAAAAATACGGTTGTAAAAGGTTTCACTTGTTTCTAAAAGATAAACAAAGCCAACTACTAAAATGGCAATTGCTAAAACAGCTCCTAAAATTTGTTTTAGCGTTAACTTTTTTGGCATGAAGATAAATACAAGGCCTATAAAAAACATGGCATAACCAGTTCTTATAAACGTGAGGTAAATCAAGTAAATACCAAACATCAAGAGGGCATAGTTCAGTTTTTTGTATTTTATACTATTGGATTTCAGTTTAATAAATGCCAACAAAATAAGTACTGCCGTCGTGGTGGTAATAGCCGCTCCATGAGTGTTTTGAAACATACCTGCATAACTATCAAAATCCTCGTATAAAATAGCATCTTTAGCTTTTGATTGCATCAATCCAAAAACAAAAGGAATTCCAGAAATAATGATGAACTGGGCAAAGCCCAACAAGATGGTATCCAACTTCTTTAAATCTTTTACTTTCAAGGATACATATTCATACATCAACGGAAACATCATATACCGAACAAAATCTATGATGCCAGCCACATAACTTACAGAAAAACCTCCAGTAAATAAATTCTTTGCCGCTCTCGCATAAGACCATTTTATAAAACCTGGTTTCTCCCTATTCCTAATGATTATAACCTGCCATATTAAAAATCCAAATAAGGGTAATTTCCAAACTTGAGAAAATGTAGTTGGACCCACCTGCTGTGGCCCCCAATAAATTAGGAAAAATATAATGAGATACGGTAAAATGGTTTTTGTAATTCTCATGAATGGTTCGTCAATAAAATTGAAGCTTACTTTTTACCCAAATAATTGTTTAACAATTCTTTCAAATGCAGACGTTTATCCAGTTCTTTAAACGAATACCAAGCAGATAAAAGTATAACAGGAACACCAAATACGTAAATCCATGGAAAAGACAAAAAAGAGATGACCCCGAAGCATAACAAGGCAAGACCAAACTGAACTGTGAATAATTTTATAAAACCGGTATGAAAATTAAAGCCGTATTTTCTATTTGCAATAAAATAAACCTGAATAAGATATAGGATATAAGAGATGAGAAAAGAAACTCCCAATCCGGTCAATCCCCAATAATAATAACCCAATAAATTGAGTCCAAGTAAATAAAGGTTAGAGACCAGCTCGTTCCAAAAAAAGAGTTTGCTTTCTCCTTTAGCAATAAAGATAAAACCAACCACCCAAGCCGGTACTTTAAAGAACATTCCCAGAAAAGCCCAGTAAATCATAACATCTACCGCAACAAATTCGCTTGAATAGAGTATAATGATTACCCAATCTATGAAGATTAAAAAGGCAATTAGTACAGGTGCCAGGATAAGCAGCGCAATTTCAGTCTGTTGATTTACCAGTTCATTGGATTTAGCGTTGTTGCTCGCCACTGCAGATAGTCTAGGGTAATAATCTGTCTCCATAGCTGTAAAAAGCAGCCCAACATAGGTAGAAATCAATGCGATACCTGCATTGTACAAGCCAACCTGTTCCACCCCACCAAAATTATTTATAAAAATACGTATGACATAAGATTCTCCCAGTACCATTATGCCACTAAGGCTAAGCATAAAGCCCATCATCATCATACTCCTGCCTTCTATCTTCAATTCCGAGTTCGTAACCTTTGCCTTTTCTATTTTTGTTTTAGCTCCAAAATAGAGTGCCACCAAATATGTAAAAACAGCGGTTACTATCAGGGCGGGAACAATACCCTCCAAACGCCAATAATAATATAATGGGATAGAGACCGCCAGACCTAGGGCAGACCCTATCACGTTGGCCTTCGCCAATTCCTTTAGTCTACGAAGCCCTTGTAGCAACACAAATTCGCCACTGGCAAGTTGTTTAAGCAATAAGGTTATGGAAAGCCAGATAAAGGCAATGGTATACTCGTAGTTACCAAAAGCAATTTCACTAAGCCAAGAAGAGAGTACCAAAGTTAGCAGCGCACCAAAAACACCAGTAAACCAGACCAGACGCTTTACGACAGCAACAACTTTTTCTATTCTTTTTTTGTTGTTGGTCTCATTGGCTGCAGCGATATCTTTAACCGCGCTAATTCCTAATCCAAAATTAGTCAATGAACTAAGCAGTAAAATAGTAGAATTGAACAAGCCCAAAACTCCAATACCAGCAGGTCCCAAAAGTACGGCTACTACTTTTGACCTAATAATAGAAATAAGGATATTAAAAACCTGTACACCTCCAAAAATGGAAGTAGCCTTCATTATTTGTCTGTAACTACTACTATTTTTGTTTTCAATTTCCTTAGCCACTCCTGTAACATTAAAACATTAATACCACTTTAACGATGTTACAAACATCTGTATGAAATGGTCTACTATATAGGTGGAATTAATTTCTATGAACCAGTATTAGCTCTTACTTATCCCGATATAGAATTTTTTGCTTATCTGTGAGTACACTTTCGGTCAAATTCTTTCTTGTTCGTCGCAGATTTTTGCGTCTGTTAGAAACAATTGAAGAGAAACTCGTTTGAAGTCCTTCATTTTGCTCATTTTCAGTAAATTCTATTTTCTCCTCTATGGGAATACCTTTATCCTTGCTATATCTTTTAGAATATACAACGGAATCTAAATTAATCCCAGACTCTTTAACTATGTTATTTTGAAAACCACTTGAAGTAGCAGATACATTTGGTATTTCTTCGACTTTGAAACTACATTTTTCATCAAATATTTTTAAAAAAGGAGCTAAGTAAATAAGTGATCCAATAAGCACTGTGAAAATTAGGTGTACATGTATTTCCAAAGTATTGAACCAAAATGAGCAACCGATTACAATTATATTTAAAATACATAAAATCAGAGTCGCCTCCTTATGGTCCAAACCAATACGCAAAAGCCTGTGATGAATATGATTTGAATCTGCATTAAACGGACTAAGACCTTGTTTTATTCTGATAGCGAATACACGTAATAGGTCAAATAACGGATAGGATAAGATTGCAATTAAAAGTACAGGAGTATTTGATACCATGTCCAATCCTACTGCCTTGGAATTTAACTCAATAAGACTAACTCCTTGATAGGCTAAAAGGAAACCGGCTAACATGGAGCCACAATCCCCCATAAATATTTTCTGATTACTTGATAAATTATATCTTAAAAATCCTAATATTGAACCAACGAGTATAGCCGAAATTAAAGTCATTAAATACTGTCCTTGTAGATAGAACAAGATACCGAACACTATACTGGAAATTACAGAAATCAAACCTGCCAAGCCATCTATACCGTCTACTAAATTAAGGGCATTTATAATAAGAATGAATACAAATATCGTAAACAAAACAGACAAAAAATAGGGTAATTCACCTATCCCAAGCAAGCCTTCAAAACCAACGATACGGATGTCCGTAAAAACAACCACATTAAGCACGGCCAACAGTTGACCTAAAAATTTCTTTTTGGGTGACATAGAAACTAAATCGTCCTTTACCCCTAAGAACACAAGAATAATCGCAGATCCAAGTAGTCCAAGTAATTTAATCAGGTCCGCATGAACCAAATCTATTACAATTCCATAAAATATAATGGATAGGGAAAATGCAATAAAAACACCTAAACCTCCTAGCGTTGGGGTTAGGTTTCTGTGCATTTTTCGATTATCAGGAGCGTCCATGAGGCCCTTCTCTTTAGAAACATTAATTATAACCGGGTATAAATAAAAACTAGTAGACATCACAAATGCCGATAAGCTGGCCAAAAGTGATAAGTAGTTTAAATCCAAAAACAAAACGTTAATACTATTCATCAGTTCCTTTGATTACTATAAATTGAAAACATCAATACCAAAGCTGAACTTTTAGTTTGATTAACCGATTTTTAGTGCAGTAACATAATACTACCAATGCGACTATCAAATAAAAAATGAAGGTAAAGTTCTTAGATTATTCTTGTGGGGAAAAATAACTTCTAATACGTTATTGGGATAAAACTAGGTTTAACGGACTTACCTCGGAATATATATCGGTGTGTTACACCCTTAATCGACAACTTACGCAAACGCCCTATTCTTGGGGGCTTATCGACAAGCAACCATATAAACATATAATCTGACGGTATTTATCCTCTTATTCCTAAATTAATTTGTAGTCCTTATCTGTAAGGGAAAAATATCTATATAGTTTTAGTTCAGCATTCAACAACCAAACCCTCTGAGCCATATGCCATATTTAACGCTAAATCCTTTGGGTATTAAAAACCTCGTTAGATTCTAATTCTATAAGAATAATCCAAATTTATTAAAGGATTTAAAAATTCATTCTAAAGAGTGCCTATCTACTATTACGACGAGTTTTCAATATCTAAAAAAGTAAATCTTAGAGAGTAATTTAGGAACCTAATTTAGAAGCACGGACTTAATCTACACAAAATAAATGGGGTCTGCATATTAATTATAAAAAAGAAGTTTGTTTGTACACAAAACCTATTGCCTTACATCAAGCAAATTAAGACGAAAGGGTATAGTTTGCAATACGTATTTTCGAATTTAGGATTACAATCGGAGATATTTAAGTTTTTGCTGATGTACTTTTTGGAATATGTAAAATATGATTTAAAAACAGGTTTCTACATGCGTTAACTAAAAAAACTAAAAGCACTTCCTCCATATTTTCGTTCTTCGATAAAGTTAGATAGTTTGGATAAATCAGTACGCTTAGAATGTTCAATTATTAATACACCACCTTCAAGAAGCAAACTATTGTCAAAAATTAGCTCGGGGAGTTTATCAAAGTCCATTTCATTCATATCGTAAAATGGGTCTGCAAAAATAATATCATATTGGTGCGTGTGTTTAGCTAAAAATAGAAAGACATCATTTTTAATAGTTTCTATATCCAATTCTAATTGTATAGAAATTTTGTCAATATACGCTATACAGCCAGCATCCTTATCTACCGAAGTCACCTGTGCAACCCCTCTAGAAGCAAATTCAAAACTTATATTTCCAGTACCGGAAAAGAGGTCCAACACCTTTATATCTGGAAAGTAATAACGATTATTCAAAATATTGAATAAGGCCTCCTTTGCCATATCTTTTGTAGGACGAACAGGCAAATTCTTAGGTGCCATAAGTCGTCTTCCTTTATGTTTTCCAGAAATAATGCGCATATTATAAGGTGTTTAAAACGGTAAAGTCTATGCGTTGCCCTTCAGGCTCTCCCAACTGCAAATACTGTGAGGATGTAGGGGTGAAAATAATGATATTTTTTATGTAATCATGACATTGCTCAAAAACAGGATAATCTTCTTCTATAGCTCCAAAAAGCTTAACGGATATTTGATTCGCATCCAATTCTAACTGCTCTAATACAAATAACAGGTAGTAGGCAAAATCTTCCTTAGTCTCATATAAAAAACTATTGTACAACAACAACTTTTTATTGGCGATAACACATATATCCAATTGGTTTTCACTTACATGTACGTAACATATTTCCTCCTTATAATTACCATAGCCATTCAATAATGATTGTATGTTAACGGTTCCATTGTGTAAAAAAGTAAATTCACCAAAAATATCAAATATATAGTTATTTATATTTGCATATGGAACGTAAACGTTAACCATATCTTGGTTTTCAACCTCATCGTAAGCTAAAATATCGGTGGCAAATACTCGCGCGTTGAATTTGAGGTAATCTGAAAGCAAATTAGGGTCAAACAATGCTTTTGGAACAAGACCGAACAAGGTGTTTTTGTGTATTACGATAACCTCGTCAAATTCCTTAGCCTGTAACCCATGCTTTTTAAAAAGGATATCCATTTGGTCCTGAACCGCTACAATGTTTAACTCTTCTGAGAAAAGAACATTATCCGAATAGGCAATTTTATGAGATACCGTATCGGCCACACAAAAAGAAAGTCCATTCAAGCTGACTTGAATGGACAATTTCTGAAAATTCTTATTCGGAATATCCGAACTATTGGGTTTTCTCTTTTTTATCATAAATCGGTGGCCAGTTACCACTGGTACTTACTTCATCCATGGAACCTACAGTGATATGGGTTCCGTTCACTTCTTCCACACTCATTTGGGCATTCTCTCGAGCTACCAAATCTTTGGGCTGGTCATTCAACAAAATACTTTTAGCAACTTTGGCTTCAAAAACTGGTGCTCGGTATCCACTCTTTTCAACAAAACCGGCATTCATGGTTATTTTTTCACCGTTTGGAGCTCCTGGAATATCCATGAGATTCTTATATCGTATGTCCTTTTTGAAAAGGGAGTCTTTAACAGATACAAAACCAAGAGTATCAATGATTTTAACCTCTTGGAGCATATCGATTTTATATGTTTCATCAAATGCCAGGAAAGAAGAATCACGTTGTTGTGTTATAACGTAACTACCCGTATCAATGAATTTAATAAGGCTGTTAAATTCCTTTGCATAATTGCCGTTTACTGTTTTATAGGCCTCTTGGCTATTTCGGATATCTTTTAATTTAGCAACTACTTTGCCAAATCTTTCTACTTTAACTTTTTTAAATTCTATAGGTCCTGTTACGGAGTCGTAAATAAGGTAACCCAATACTACGCAAGCAATCCAAAGTACAATTTGAAATATGGTCTTCATTTCGTTAAGTGTTAATTTAATTTAGTGGTTCCAACAAATCTACAATTTTTTTTTAATGGGAAAAGTTTTTGCCGAAAAAATCATCTTTATCTTTGTTAATGAATGAAAGAACTTACACCAGCCACTTTTTATACCGAGTTACTATCCAAGTTTCCACATGATCCCACACTTAAACAACAAGTAGCGTTAGAGAAGCTGGCCAAATTTGTCCTATCAAAAGAAAAGGATGAAGTTTTTCTTTTAAAAGGTTTTGCTGGAACTGGTAAAACCACTTTAATAGGGACGGTCGTAAACAGTTTATGGAAATCTAGAATGCAGTCGGTTTTGATGGCTCCAACAGGAAGGGCTGCAAAAGTAATGTCGAATTACTCAAAAACTCAAGCATTTACCATTCACAGAAAAATATACTTCCCTAAAAAACAGGGTGGTGGTGGTGTTCAATTTGTATTGGCCCCAAACAAACATCGTAATACGCTATTTATTGTCGACGAAGCTTCTATGATTCCGGATAGAGCGGCAGATTCAAAGCTTTTTGACAATGGATCCTTATTGGACGATTTAATGATGTTCGTATATTCTGGGCATAATTGTAAGTTGTTACTAATAGGCGATACTGCGCAACTACCTCCCGTGCATCTCAGTCTAAGTCCGGCATTGGATTCAGATACCCTATCGCTGAATTATAATAAAGAGGTGATCAGGCTAGAACTGGACGAAGTTGTTCGTCAAGCGGAGGATTCTGGCATTCTGGTTAATGCCACCTTGCTTAGAGAACAATTACAAGGGAATTTTTTCGATTCCTTTAAATTTGATGTGCTTCCTTTCAAAGACATCGTTAGACTCATAGACGGAAACGAAATACAAGAAGCCATAGACGAATCGTATTCACAAAACGGAAAGGAAGAAACCGCCTTTATCGTAAGATCAAACAAAAGGGCCAACCTCTATAACTTAAATATTAGGGAGCGTATCTTATTTTTGGAGAACGAATTGGCCGCTGGGGATTTTATGATGGTCGTAAAAAATAACTATTTCTGGCTAAAACCTAATTCAGAGGCCGGTTTTATCGCAAATGGTGATATTATCGAAGTTTTAGAGATTTTTAATATCAAAGAGCTATACGGTTTTAGATTTGCAGAAGTAAAAGTAAAAATGGTAGATTACCCAAATATGGAGCCTTTTGAAACGGTGCTC
Organism: uncultured Maribacter sp.; assembly: GCA_964353165.1. Taxonomy (GTDB): domain Bacteria; phylum Bacteroidota; class Bacteroidia; order Flavobacteriales; family Flavobacteriaceae; genus Maribacter. The sequence goes on along the minus strand of CAYGUY010000015.1, from coordinate 25,242 downwards.
TTATTGGATACTATCAAAGCTGAATCTCCATCCCTTTCTTATGAAGACGGCAATCGCCTTTACCAAGAGGTTATGAAGGATTATGCCCATGAAAGCTCCAAATACAAAAAGTTCTTAGGAGTAAAGAACAATAAATATTTCAATGGACTTCAGGTAAAATTCTCCTACGCGATTACATGTCACAAAAGCCAGGGCGGACAATGGGAAACGGTATTCGTTGAACAGCCCTATTTGCCCAACGGTATAGATAAAGACTATTTAAGATGGCTTTATACAGCGGTAACACGCGCCAAATCAAAATTATATCTCATAGGATTTAAGAACGATTTTTTTGTTGATTAGGAAAAGGTTATTTTAGTCTTTGGGTGATATCAAAAATGAAATGATAAACTATTTACTCTCAATAAAGACTTGGAATACCAAATAACAGGGCATAGATGACAACTGAAACCATTTTAAGTATTTTTTTAGGCATCGGATTAGCGGCATCCGTAGGGTTTAGAGTATTTCTTCCTCTTTTTGCACTAAGTTTAGCCTCCTATTTTGGGACTTGGGAACTTAACGATTCGTGGCAGTGGATCGGTAGTTTAGCGGCATTACTTACCCTAGGAATAGCCACAATGGTTGAAATTTTTGCCTATTTTATACCTTGGGTGGACAATCTTTTGGACAGTATTTCCATTCCTTTAGCAGCCATTGCAGGCACAGCGGTAATGGTATCCACTGTCGCTGGATTAGACCCGGTTGTCACTTGGTCATTGGCTATTATTGCCGGTGGTGGAACAGCTACCGCAATAAAAGGAGCTGGCGCAACAGGAAGATTGGCATCCACAGCAACCACCGGAGGAATAGCAAACCCTATTGTTGCTACGGTAGAAACAGGAACCGCCGTTGTCGTCACCACAACTTCAATATTTGCACCTATTTTAGCTGCTATTCTCGTAATCATAATACTGGTCATTATTTTTAGGATTTACAGGAAATTGAGACCTAAGAATAACATCAGTAGCCAAAGCAATAGTTAGACTCCAAAATTTTAAATAGTAGTTTTAACCAAATATAATAAGAGCGATAATTATGAAAGCAACAATGTAATTTCGCCAGATATAAAATCTAATCCGAAAAAAAGTGAAAATTATAGCCATGATTCCAGCCCGTTATGCAGCCTCTAGGTTTCCTGCAAAATTGATGCAGGACCTTTCTGGTAAACCTGTGATCGTGCGCACCTATGAAGCAGCTGTCAATACTGGGCTATTTGATACCATCTACGTGGTCACCGACAGCCCTATTATTTATGACAGTATTACCAACGCTGGTGGACTAGCCATCATGAGCAAAAAGGAACACGAATGCGGTAGCGATCGTATTGCGGAAGCGGTAGTGGATATGGATGTGGATATTATAGTAAACGTACAAGGAGACGAGCCCTTTACGGACCGTGAAAGTTTAGCCGGAGTCCTAGGGGTTTTTAAGAATGACCAGAACAAAGAAATCGATTTGGCATCACTAATGGTTCAAATAACCGATGAGAACGAGATCAGCAACCCAAATACCGTAAAAGTCATCGTAGACAATAGAAACTTCGCACTGTATTTTTCGCGCGCACCCATTCCCTTTCCAAGGGCAAAAGATGTAGGTACAGTATACTACAAACACAAAGGTATTTATGCCTTTAGAAAAAGTGCCTTGATGGATTTTCAAAGATTGCCCATGCTCGCCTTGGAAGCCACAGAAAAAATTGAGGCTATTAGATATCTTGAATACGGTAAAAAAATTAAAATGGTGGAAACGACAGTTTCTGGAATAGAAATAGATACCCCAGAAGATTTAGAAAAAGCACAAGCCGCATGGAAATAGACTTCTCACTTATAAAAGTCATTGGTTTTGATGCAGATGATACCCTTTGGGTAAACGAAACATACTTTAGAGAAGCTGAAGAAAGCTTTGCCGAGCTTTTAGAACCGTATGAAACCAAAAATAAAATAGACCAGGAACTCTTTAAAACCGAGATTCGAAATTTAGAACTCTATGGCTATGGCATAAAAGGTTTTATGCTTTCTATGATAGAATCTGCCTTGGAGCTATCCAATAATGAAATACCGCAAGCTACCGTACTTAAACTTCTGGATATAGGAAAAAACATGATTTCCCGTCCTGTGGATGTTCTAGAAGGTGTAGAGGAAGTATTGGAAAAACTGAATGGAAAATATAGACTGATTGTCCTTACCAAAGGGGATCTGCTTGACCAAGAGCGTAAATTGGAACGTTCAAAACTGTCCAATTATTTTCATCATGTAGAAGTTTTAAGTGATAAAAAAGAAAAGAACTACAAAGACTTATTAGAGCATTTGGAAATTCCCACCCACGAATTTTTAATGATTGGCAATTCCTTAAAATCAGACGTGTTACCTTTGACTAAAATTGGAGCCAGTGCCGTTCATGTGCCTTTCCAAACTACATGGAAACATGAGGAAGTGTCTGCGCCCATAAATAAATCTGGCTATATGACAGTTCAGAAATTAACGGATGTACTTGACTATCTATAATGAGTGAAATGGAGCTAAAAAAAGAAAGAAGATTGAAGAACATACCTACTAAAGCATCAGAAAAGTATCGAAACTTTCCTATGGTACCCCGAGTTGTTTTCGGCAATGGAAGTTTTGACCAGTTAGGAGATATATTAATGCCAAAACGAAAGCACTCCGAAGCTCCAATTGTATATCTTGTAGATGCTGTTTTTGAAGGAACAGAACTGGTAAAGCGTATTCCCAATCTATTCTGTGATCAAATCGTTTTCGTATCTGCTAAACAAGAACCAAGCACAGCACAGGTAGATGCCTTGGTCTCTATGATCAGCGATACGTTTCAAGAGCTACCTTCTGGAATTGTTGGCATCGGCGGTGGCACACTTTTAGATCTATCAAAAGCGGTAGCTATTTTGTTAACCAACTCTGGAAGTGCAGCAGACTATCAAGGTTGGGATTTGGTAGCTAAAAAAGCTATTTATCATGTTGGGATTCCTACGATTAGCGGAACGGGTGCAGAGGTATCTAGAACAACGGTGCTTTTAGGACCGGATAAAAAATTAGGGATAAACTCCGACCATACCACATTCGATCAAGTTATCTTAGATCCGGAATTAACAAAAGGGGTATCAAAAGAACAATGGTTTTATACAGGAATGGATTGTTTTATTCATTGTATAGAATCACTCGAAGGAACCTTTTTAAATGCTTTTAGCCAAAGCTATGGAGAAAAAGCTTTGGATTTATGTAGAGAAGTCTTTCTTACCGAACTACCTGCTCATGAATCAAGGGATAAATTGATGATGGCGTCATGGCATGGAGGCATGAGTATAGCCTACTCCCAAGTTGGTGTTGCACACGCCCTTAGTTATGGCTTAGGTTTTCTGTTAGGTGTAAAACATGGGATTGGCAATTGTTTGGTTTTTCAACATTTAATGGAATTTTATCCTGAAGGCGTAACGCTTTTTCATCAAATGATGAAAAAGCATCAAATTACTTTACCCACTGGAATTTGCGCACAGCTAACCGATGCGGATTTTGAAAAGATGGTAAGTATAGCGTTAGGAATGGAACCCTTGTGGGAAAATGCGCTTGGAGAAAACTGGAAACGTGTCATTACTGCTGATAAACTAATATCGATATATAAAAAAATATAATCCGTCGTTTCCTACTCGTAAATATATACTATCCTAAGAGCCAAAAATGCATAGCATCGCTAAATTCATTTATTTTAAAATTTTAAAATGGTCCTTTCAGGGCGATTTTCCCTCACATTTAAAAAAATGCGTTATCATCGTTGTCCCGCATACCAGTTGGTGGGACTTTTTATTGGGCATATTGGTGCGTAATGTATGGAAAGAAGAAATTAATTATATCGGTAAAAAAAGTCTCTTTGATTCGCCTTTCGGATGGTTTTTTAGATGGACGGGCGGTACTCCAATAGACCGAAGTAAATCTAACGATACGGTCTCTGCCATTGCCCAGATTTTTGAGCAAAAAGACAAATTTAGGCTCTCCCTATCGCCCGAAGGTACCCGTAAGAAAGTGAGCCAATGGAAAACCGGGTTTTATTTTATCGCTAAAGCAGCAAAAGTCCCAGTGGTATTGGTAGCCTTTGATTATGGCAAAAAGCAAATAAAAGTATCCCTGTCCCATATGCCTACTAATGACCAAGAAGCCGATTTTAAGACATACGAAGCATTTTTTAAAGGAATCAAGGGGAAAGTGCCAGAGTATAGTTACGATGCTACTTAAGAGTACACCATTGTACTTGAATCAAAGAGTGGCTTATTGGCTATTTGAAGGACGGACTATAGAACTGAAATTCTATATTTCTAAACATAAAAAAGCCACCTCTCCAAGTGGCTTTTTTTAATTAACTTTACCTAACTCAAACTAAAATTCTATCTGACTTTTTTATTCTCCCTGACCTAAAGAGAATGCTCTCTTACCGTCAAATTCATAAAGATTTTCCGTTTTAATAACATCAAAACCTTCGTTGTACAATTTGGACAATAAAGCTACTATTTGCTCATAATCTACAGGTTCGTATACTAGAGCTCCTCCAGTAATGTCAGCATCCTTGGCAACAAACCTACACCTCCAATGATCCGTACAATAGGTTTCTTTCATACCTCTGGGAAATACTTTTACCCCTCTGTTGGTAATCATTTTAAGCTTTAATTTGAATGCATTTAAACTTGATAAAGCCTGTCCTATTTCCTCTGGGTCGAAACCTTTCCAATCGATAAAAACATCTACACCCAACAATACTTTATTTTGAACTCTCCTTTTATATGCCGGGATGGTTATTGTTCCTGTACCCTGAGCAATATGGCTCGTAGGTAGTTTTTCGGGAATTTGACCCAATTTGCCAATAACGGCATCCGCAAACTCTGAAGTCGAAACTTTCTTCCTGCTTATTTTTTCATCATAAATATCAGCAGTATGGTAACCGTCCTCTATAGCTGCCAACCATGCGTTTTTAATCTTATCGGCAGTAGCTGTTTGTCCTATATGCGCCAACATGGAAATGGAAGCGTTGATCAATCCAGAAGGATTCGCTATATTTTTTCCTGCAATGTCCGGTGCAGAACCGTGAATTGCCTCGAACATGGCCACATTGGTACCAATATTTGCAGAACCGGCCATACCTACGCTACCAGCAATCTCGGCAACAATATCAGAGATAATATCGCCATACAAGTTAGAGGTAACCACTACATCGTAGTTTTCCGGGTTGGCTGCTAAACGGGCAGCACCGATATCAATAATCTGAGCATCGTTAGCAATTTCTGGATACTCTGCGGCAATCTCATCGAAAACCTGATGAAACAATCCATCTGTTAATTTCATGATATTATCCTTTACCATGCAGGTTACTTTTTTACGTCCGTATACTCGGGCATATTCAAATGCATACCGCACTATTTTTTCACAACCTGGCCTGGTAATCAGTTTTAGGCACTGCACTACATCCTGAGTCTGCTGGTGCTCTATCCCTGCGTATAGATCTTCTTCATTTTCTCTTATAACTACCACGTCCATGTTTGGAAAGTGTGTCTGTACATAAGGATGCAATGCCGCAACAGGTCTAACGTTTGCGAACAAACCTAAAGATTTTCTCAAAGTAACGTTCAAACTCTTATAACCCTTTCCTTGTGGTGTGGTAATGGGCGCTTTAAGAATCAACTTATTTTGGTTGATCGTTTCCCAAGTTTCTGTTGCAATACCTGCTGAATTTCCTGAAAGATATACCTGCTCCCCCAATTCTATATAGTCCGGCTCAATATTTGCACCGGCGGCATTTAGAATTTTTAGGGTAGCATCCATAATCTCAGGACCTATTCCGTCACCTTTGGCAACGGCTACTTTAACCGCTTTAGCAATTGAACTTGTACGTGCTTTTTTCTGTACTACCTTGATATTCATTTGTTGATTATTTTATGTGGCATTGCAAAGGTTATATTTTTTATTCATATATTTTTATTTATGTTATTGATGAAAATCATTAACTTATTTTATATTAAAGTTGGATACATCCTAAAGCATCCAACCAAATAGAACTGCATTTAGTACGGACCTAATAAGACACAAGAAATCATTAAGAAGGAAATTAAAATCAGATAAAACCAAGTCGCTTCAAAGACGATTATTAGATTTACACTTGTCTAAAAAACCATACTTCCAAAGCAGCGGTAGCTCGTTTTTGTAATCATACTAAAACAGGACAGGAATAATTAGTGGAAAGCGATTAACGAATCATATTCCGGTTTTAAGGATAAAAGCGATGCTGGCGGGTTAAGAGGTTTTATACAAATCGCAGATTTGCTATCAATTTGGGAACAAAAAAACAGACCCTTCGCCTTGGCGAGGGTTAATTCCATCACGTAAATCGCAGATTTACTATCTCATTAAAAAAAGCAGGCCGTAAGCCGGATTCTGTATACCCACGAACTAAGTCTTGGGACGCCTTATCATTTATCTAGGTCTTTAGTTACCCAAAGACTCAAACCGCCTACCCTTCAGCTTGGGCGTGCAGCCCTCGAACACTGATTTACATGACGTTTCACCGTATAGAGTTTACCTGGTTTCACTACAGCCGAACTGTACTTGCTTTCTGTTGCACTTGTCCTCACCTCTCGGCGGACGGGCATTACCCGCTATACTGCACTATGGTGTCCGGACTTTCCTCTCCATGCCAACACAAGTTTGGCATGCAGCGATAAGGTGGCCTGCTTCGGGCAAATGTACTGCAATTGTTGATAACTAAAGATGATCTACAGTTTAAATTCACCAAAGAATACTTAGCTATTTTTATATTTGTAAGAGGACAAAATTAATCGGATTTGGAACCATTTATTGTATCGGCCAGAAAGTATAGACCCCAGACATTCAAGGATGTTGTAGGGCAAGAGGCCATTACCAATACCCTCGAAAATGCGATTAGTAATAACCATCTTGCGCAAGCATTGTTGTTTTGTGGCCCTAGAGGGGTTGGAAAAACAACCTGTGCCAGAATACTGGCTAAACAAATAAATTCCGATGGGACAGAAAATCCAGACGAGGATTTCGCCTTTAACATATTTGAACTTGATGCTGCCTCCAATAACGGTGTTGATCAAATAAGGGAACTCACGGATCAAGTTCGTATTCCACCGCAGGTAGGGAAATATAAGGTATATATCATTGACGAGGTACACATGTTGTCTACTAATGCATTTAATGCATTTTTAAAGACCTTGGAAGAACCTCCAAGCCATGCGATTTTTATCTTAGCAACTACGGAAAAACACAAAATTATTCCGACTATTCTGTCTCGTTGTCAAATATTTGATTTTAAGAGGATAACGGTTAAGGATGCGGCCGAATACTTGAAGTATATTGCGGAAAGCCAAGGAATCAATGCCGATGAAGATGCATTGCACATCATTGCCCAAAAAGCAGATGGCGCCATGCGGGATGCCCTTTCTATTTTCGACCGGGTCGTAAGTTTTTCCGGAAAAGAATTGACCAGAAAAGCAGTTACGGAAAACCTGAACGTACTTGATTACGATACCTACTTTAAGGCTACCGATTTTATTTTAGAACATAATATTCCACAAGCGCTCATGCTCTTCAACGAAACCTTAGCGCTAGGTTTTGATGGACATCACTTCATTAATGGATTGGCTTCACATTTTAGGGATTTAATGGTTTGCCAACATCAGGAAACAATTTCCCTACTAGAGGTTGGTGAGGCAGCGCAAAAAAGTTATCTAGACCAGTCGATAAGAACATCGACAAGTTTCTTGCTTACAGCTTTAGATTTGGCCAACGAGTGCGACCTCAACTATAAAACAAGTAAAAATCAGCGTTTACTGGTGGAACTCACCCTAATGAAACTTGCCTCTATCGATTTTGATGGAGAAAAAAAAAATCCTGAATCGGTAGCACTTCATAATAAGACTATAGATTTCATTGCTCCAGCGGCCTTTTATCAAAATCTTTCGCCAATTTCAAAAACAGATGTTTCGGCACAAAACGAGATACCTCCGGTACCTCCGAAAGCATCGAAAAACCTTACCGCGGAGGCTATTACAAATACTAAAGGATCGACTGCTTTTGAAAAACATGCCGTCCAACCAGAATCGCCAACCTTTAACAAAAGACAAGATGTCAATAAGGAAAATGCTCCAAACTTAGAAAATTTAAAAACAGAAGTTTCCGCTCAAGCCGAAGGTGCCACAATAGCTCAACAAATCCCGGTTGAAGAACCTGTACCTCCAAAAATCAATATAAACGTTCAGGCGAAAAGGGTATCCGGATTGTCCATATCCAGTTTAAAAGCCAAAAGGCAACATGAGCTGAATAAAATAGAAGTGATCATTGATGAGGATGCGCTGCCCAAAGCCGTATTCACCGAAGAAACACTTCGTAAACATTGGAACGAATTTGTAAATCAAATAGATGCCAAGGGACAAAAAATATTAGCATCTAACTTAAGTGTAGATGTGCCAAAACTAAAGGATAAGTTCATCATATGTATCGAAATGCCAAACGGTACCATGAAAAAAGAAATAGAGCGCGAAAATTTTGAATTGATGGAGTATCTACGAACTAAACTCAATAATCATTTCATTCAACTTCAAATTACCGTGAATGAAAAAAGTGCTAAGAAATTCGCGTTTACACCCGAAGAAAAATATCAAAAATTACGGGACAAGAATCCGGCATTAGATGTATTGCGAAAGGAGTTCGACCTAGACCTTTGAACGAACCTTTAAACGAAATACGTACAGAAAACAGACCAAACCGATTACTAAAAGCCCAAAGGCCTCGCGTCCCAGTTCCACTGTTTTGATATCTCCGTCATTCAAGTCGAATCCTTGAAAATTGGAAGGATACAGGTAAACAAAGCCAATAAAACAAGCGACTCCAAAAATAAACGGAATAAAAATATTTAATTTGTTCAAGGAAAACAATATTGAAATAATAGCGGCTACAAAATAAATAATAATCCAAGCTAAGGAATCCGGGTCATTATACTGCACCGCAGCACCCAAACCGAACAATAATGCAAATAAAAAACCAACACCTTTAAAAATTGGATTCATATGATATTATTTTAGCACTTGATTTTCAATTACTTTATACACGTCTATGGCCTGGATAACTGTATCGTTTTGTTCTAATGCACCATTACTGATAAGAATAGGATAATCGTCCACATCTTCTGGAATACGTCCATGGGAACCCTTGATCAAAGTAGCGTCTATGGGTATAATATCCATTACGGTTCGGAACCCTAATTTCTTTTTTATCAGTTTACCAACGACTTTAGCCATTACTAGTTTATCCTTGGGATCCGTCATCATTTCAACTGGGTCATATCCGGGTTTTTTATGAATATCCACCATCCTTGCATAATCAGGTGCTTTCGTGTCATCTAACCAAAAATAATAAGTAAACCACGAATCCCTGTCTGCCAATACGACTAGATCACCACAACGTTCATGTTGCAAATTTTCAGCCCTTATCTCATCTCCTGACAATACCTGCTCCACACCTTCTTGCTGAGCGATAAGTTCTTTAACTGCGGTAATATGTTCCTTAGTTTTAAGATACACATGTGCTATTTGATGGTCTGCCACTGCAAAGGCATCGCTAACCCCCGCATCCAACAATTCAAGACCACGTTCTACCCTTACACTGAGATAACCGTTTTTACGCAATACCCTGTTCAAATGTATAGGTCGGTTTACGTTTGTTATCCCATACTCCGATAGTAGTATTATGTTGGAATTTGACTTTTCATAATGCTGTACCAATTGTTTTACGACCCCATCTATTTCCTGTAAATCCTTTGAAATGATATCAAGATCCAAGCCGTGGCGCTGTAAATTATAATCTAAATGCGGCAAATATATTAAGGTTAAGGTTGGGTCATGGAGTTCGTCGGTCTGGATGGCGGCATTTGCTATCCATTGCGAGGAATTTATAGTTGTTTTTGGGCCCCAAAACTCAAATAATGGAAAGGTGCCTAAGCTATCTTGCATGGTATCGCGTAGCTCTGCCGGTTGGGAATAGATATCGGGAATCTTTCGACCGTCCGCTAAATAATTAGGACGAGGTGTAATACTATAATCTACGGTAGAATACATATTGTACCACCAAAAGTGATTGGCGCATGTAAAACCGGCATCCTTAGTTTTAAGTGCATCCCAGATTTTAGGTTGCTGTACCAAGTGGTTCGATTGTCGCCAAAACTTGACTTCACACTCCTCCTTAAAATACCAGCCATTTCCGACGATACCATGTTCTGAAGGCCATTTTCCCGTGAGATACGTAGATTGTGCCGAACACGTTACCGCGGGCAACACCGGCTTTATATAGGTAGACTCGCCTTTCTCTAAAAACGATGTAATAAAAGGCGTATGTTCACCAATCAGTCGTTTTGTAAGTCCCACAACATTAATTACAACGGTCTTTTTCATCTGTTAATTTCTATTGTTTTTTAGGTCAGATGTAATTCGCCAAACAACATTCTAGTTGGTATCCAAAATTATTATGGCTCATTTCATATTACAAACGTTCTTTTAACCAGCTGATTTCCCGTATAATGGATTGGGTCAGGTCTTCCTTTAAATCGGTCGGTAATACATCCCAAGTATAGGTTTCTATTTCTAAATGTTCAGTAATAGGGTGCTTCCTTAAAAATTCCAAGGTCTTTAAAATGTGATCTTGAGTAGAAGAAAGAGCACCAAATTCCTTCAAAAATATGGGAACATGAAAATGCGCTCGTAATTCTTTAAAACTTCCTTTATTTTCAAGAACAACTGGTAAATCGTTATAGGTAATTACTTCATCACCTCGGTTCTCTGTAACCTGATGTAGATAGGTAGGCTCATTAAATTGTGATAGGAGTTCCCAAACCGCATTATCATTACTACCATTGAACAGAATTTTCAAAGCAGCACTAACTTGAATTTTGCCTGTCTTTATATTGGCTTTTTTGAATTTAGTAAAGGTATCTTCTGGTTCCTCATAGGCCAATGAAAAATGGCAGATATCATAACAAACAGTGAGGTAACGTTTAATGATATCTTCAATTTCGGAAGCATTCTTCCCTAAGGATTCTTGAAGCATTTCCAAGCCTATAGGAACCAAATAATCCGTATAAAAACCAAGTACCTCATCACTATTTTCAAGCAATCCGTCCGGTTCGGGCTCTATATCCAAATGCAGGTATTTTCCTGTGTTCTTTTCAATATCGTACAAATGTTTCGCCACATGTACCATCTGTTCCGCTCCTTTTACAAAAGCTGCTTTTTTATCAGCATCCGTCTTATGCCAGTATTTATAAGTGATCGGAGAGGTAGAAATCCCTCCTGATTGTCCCTCTGGCAGCAAAACCGCCAACTGATCGAAAAGTCGAAGCGTGTATATCAGTCGGTCCTTAGTAGTCCAATCTGGTGCATGGACATTATCTTTTACGCGCTCGTCATGAAAATTCCCATAAGGAAATCCATTCATGGTGAAAACATATACTTCGTTCTCTTTTAACCAGTTCTGAAATTGCTCCATGTGATTACCTATAGCCAATTCTTCACTGGCGGTATTCGACAATCGAAGCCCTAAGCCAAAGGCAGTATTGCTGGAAACGGCAGCTTTAATAGTAGGTACATGTTGCTTTAAACTTTCAAAAGTATTTTTCCAATCCTGCCCAGGATGTATGTTAGTGCAGTACGAAAGATGGTATGTATTGTCAATACGCATTGGATTATTGGTTTACAGTAGCATACTGATTTAAGTTGGAAATAGCTTTTGACATTAACTTCATATCTATAGTATGCACATCGTGTTTTACACCAATACCGGATATTAGGGTAATGGTCAATTCCCCTCCCAAATGCTCTCGGAATTCCTCTATGCCTTTTAATAGTTCCGTTATTTCAGCTGAAGATGACAAGGGAAGGGATAGATCAAACCCAATAGCCAATAGTACGTTTAAAATATTTTCTAAATCGGTCTCGGAAATCAATCCTACTAAGTATGCATAGGTAACATCCAATGCAATCCCTTTTGCAACAGCCTCCCCATGGCGCAGACTATAGTTGGTCATGTATTCCATTTTATGGGCTGCCCAATGTCCAAAATCCAAAGGTCTAGAGGAACCGGATTCAAATGGATCTCCACCTTGGGAAATATGGTGCATGTGCATTTCAGCGCATTTGTAGATAACATAGTGCATAACCTCCATATCTCGATTCTTTAAATCGATTGCATGATCGGAAATGTATTTAAAAAAGTTCTTGTCCTTAATCAATGCCACTTTTATTGCCTCGGCAACTCCAGAGATCCAATCCCGTTGTTCTAAAGTGGTTAAAAAGTTACTATCGTTGATGATGGCAAAAGGCGGTGCAAAGGTGCCTAAGAAATTCTTTTTGTTGAAAATATTGACACTGTTTTTAACCCCTACTGCAGCGTCGTTCTGAGATAGTACGGTCGTGGGAATACGAATAAGTTTTACCCCCCTGTGTGCAATAGCAGCGGTATACCCTACCATGTCTATAAGCGCGCCACCACCAATAGCTATGACAAAAGAATGCCTACAGATAGCGTTATCGTTGATGCCTTTCAGTACCGTTTCTATCGCTTCCGAACTATTTTTAGATTGTTCCCCTCCATCTAAAACAATACTCTGGGTGTGTTTCAATTGCTTTGCGTGTGCTTTGCAATAGGCCTCAATTTGCATCAATATATTTGGGTGCGCATCGGCAAGTCCCTTATCGATTACGAAAAACAGCTTTACAGCTTCATTGGGTTTGTACTTGGTGATATGCTCTGCAAAGAGGGGATTGTCAATATGAAATACACCTTGCGTAAAAAGCAATTGGTACTCATAGTGAACGGAAAATGATTGTTTTATAGCGGATAACTGCATAATTCTTAGGTAACGGCAAAAAGTTTAGAGAGCACTATTGATAAGGGCAAAAGCAACAAAATGCCTATAGCGATGTACCAATTGGAGAAACCGGCCGCCCAACAGGCATCCATTATTACCAAAGACAACACACCTGCCATCACGGCTTTTTTAATATGCACGGGCGAATTTTCTTTATAGGCTTTTACCAACGGCCTGTAAATCATAACCGCAAAAAGCGTTAAAAACGGAATAGAAATCAATAAATTAGTACTGTGTATTGCAACACCTATTGCAATCAATGCGATCACAGCCGCATAGATAACAGCAGCCATAACGATATGTTTTTTATTATCTCCATGGACTTCTCCCCTACTTATTAGGGTTATGGCAAATATATAAAGTACAGGGATAATCGTAATCCAAATAATGGGAAGTTCTCCAAGAATGGAAATACCTAACAACAAATTTAAACCTCTACATATTCCCATGACCAAGGGTCCAAAAAAGGAATGTTGCTTTGCAATGGCGTCATAAATGTAAATACTTGCTGCCAAGATAATGGCTATATACCCAGATATATCGGATACCATAACTGCCAAGGCACAACCCAAAAGCATAAGAATAGCCCCAAGGGCAGCTGCTTCCTTAATAGAAACAACACCGCTAGGAATAGGCCGTTCCGGGCGCTCAACAGCATCTAGCTTTGCATCGAATACGTCGTTTAAAACTACGCCACCCGCATATAGAAAAACGGAAGAAAAAACCAATAGGGTAATTGTTCCTGTGTCTACCAAAAAATAATCTACCGAAGCGATTCCGCTGAAAAAACAAGAAATAGCAATCCCGGCCAAAATATCCGCGGCAGCAGTTGGCAGATTTGCAGGCCTACACAAGCGCGCCAATCCCATTAGTTTATTGGACATCTTAGCTTATTTGGTTTTCATCTATTCTTGGTACTTGTCCTCGTAACACACTATTATCATTGAATAATTGAGATTGATCTATTCCGTTTGGCTTCAACCAATGCGCTTCCTTCATTCTTCCGTTCTTACCAAATGCATCCAAGGCATTTTGGTAACAGGTTTTAACTACATCGGCTTTTGCAATTCCTCTTTCCAGCATTAGGGAAGCAGTTTTTGGAACGGCCATAGGATCGCTAACACCCCAATCGGCAGAACTGTCCACGATAATATTATCACTACCAAATTTGCGTACGACTTCTACCATGCGCTCATTACCCATTTTTGTTTTAGGATAAATAGTGAATGCGGCTATAAATCCTCGGTCTAAAACTGCCTTAACCGTTTCTTCATTGTTATGGTCTATGATAACATTCGCAGGATCTAAACCGTGTTCTATACAGACTTCCATACTTTTAATGGTTCCCGCTTTTTTATCCCTATGAGGTGTATGAACTTGAACAGTCATGTTCAGTTCCTTAGCCATATCTAACTGCATTCTAAAAAACTTGTCCTCTGCAGGAGTTTGATCATCATAACCAATTTCACCTATGGCAACCACATTCTCCTTATGCAAGTACAAAGGTAAAAGTTCAATTACTTGTTCTGCCAAAGCTTCGTTATTGGCCTCTTTAGAATTTAGACCTATGGTACAATAGTGCTTTATACCAAATTGCGCCGCCCTAAAGGGTTCCCAACCTACCAAGCTGCTAAAGTAATCTTGAAAAGAACCGACTTGAGTCCTAGGTTGTCCCAACCAGAACGAAGGTTCTATAACGGCAACAACGCCGGCCGCGGCCATTGCTTCATAATCGTCCGTAGTACGAGCACTCATGTGCACATGGGGATCTATTATCATCATCTTATCTTGCATAGTCTAATTTTTTAAAGTGTTCCAAGTTATTTTACCAGAAGCTACCTGATCTTTTAGTTCCTTATGTTTCTCTAATAATGCCAAAGCCCTTTTGTCATCTGAGAAGTAACAGCAAAGTGCACCAGCTTTATTTTCAATTTTATCTTCACTTGTCAATAAACGCTCCATATCCGAAAGCAACGTATCATCCATGAATTTTGAAACAGGTCTCCAGAACATAGGGTCGATTTTTCTTGATGCGGCCCAACGCTCATGTGCATAATCCGAAATAATTCGGGTTAAATCTGCATTCGCCCTTTCATCCACAGATTGGATTAGTGCTAAATCACGCTCCATAAAGGCAGCTTTAAGATACATCTGATTCCATTGTTGGTCGTTAAAGTATAATGCTGGATACCGATTATTTAAAGTGATTGCATCAAAAATAATGGATATGTTAGTCCGCAAGGCCTCTACCGCTGCATGTTTAAAACTTTCAGATTCTGGTAATATTGTTAAATACCTTAAAAAAGTTTCCAGTTCTGTAGTGTCCGCAACTTCAATAATTTTTGCCACTTCTTTGATATAGAACTGAGGATTTAACTCAAGAACTTTAGTCAGTAGATATATTCTTGACATCTGTAGCGCATCTGCCCCGTGTGCTTTAAAATATGAAATCGTTTCATTATTATCATCACTATAGTTTATATCCGGTGTTTTATCAAACTTAGACGCCAATAGACTATAGGTCATAAATAAGTCCCTTGCAGATTGCGAATTGTCCAATCTTAATATTTTTTCACTTAACCAGTCCATTGCTTCAAGGCCTGTGTTCTTGTCTAAGATTTGGTAAATAGCTTCGCTTTTGTGCATTCTTAATAGATTGTGAATTGCTTTTCTCAAAATTAATTATTAAAAGCCATTTAGCCTTATTTTTGTGGTGTAAAGAACGCTTTATGTTGATAAGGACGATTCTTGTATATAAAACTTAAAACTATGTTAGGCTTAAAATTACCTACAGACCCAAGATGGGTGAATATTGTAGAAAAAAATATAGATGAGATTTTAACGGATCATGCGTACTGTGAACAAAAAGCCGCCAGCACTGCCATATCTTTAATAGTTTCGTTTCCAGAGTATTCAGAGCTTATCGAGGAAATGATTGCGTTGTCCAGAGAAGAGATGGGCCATTTTAAGATGGTACACGATTTAATATTGGAAAGAGGACAAACATTAGGTAGAGATCGTAAAGACGAATATGTCCTAGAATTGATTAAATTCTTTCCTAAAGGTGGAAGTAGAACCACTCAGTTGGTTCATAGATTATTGTATGCTGCTTTAATCGAAGCCAGAAGTTGCGAACGTTTTCGCTTACTTTCCGAGGAACTCCAAGATAAAAAATTGGCCGAATTCTACCGAAAATTGATGATCAGTGAAGCAGGACACTACACCATGTTCCTAGCATTTGCCCGCCAATATGGCAACTTAAAAGAAGTAAACCAAAAATGGGATGACTTGCTGCATTACGAAGCACAAATCATGAAAAACCTAGGGAACAAGGAAACCGTCCATGGTTAATTATTTTCCTTGGTATAGTAAAGGTCTTTGATAATACCGTCCGATAGTCCAATTTTGGGTACATGTATCTTTTTAGCTCCGCTCCATTTGGCAGCAGAAAGGAATATCCTAGTGGCGGGTATAATAACGTCCGCTCTATCCGGATTCAATCCTAGTTCAGCTATGCGCTCTTCATAACTAAGGCTTTCCAAAAAATGATACTGGGCGTTTAACCAGATATAGGATAATGGCTGTCCTTCTTTACGACCGGACATCTTGTGCAACTTATTAATGTTACCTCCAGAACCTATAATACTTAGTTTTGAAGTATTTTTGACAGTTATAGTAATCCAATCCTTTAACTTATTCCAAGTCTCATCGCCTACCATATTGTTTAACAAGCGCACGGTGCCTAGCTTAAAGGATTTAGACCGTTCTATTTTACCATCTGTAAACAAAGTAAACTCTGTACTACCACCGCCAACATCTATATACAAGTAGGATTGGTCTGGACGAATAATCTCCTTTAGGTCGGTAGAAGCAATAATCGCTGCTTCCTGTTTGCCATCTATAACATCAATTTTTATCCCAGTTTCCGCCGCAATACTAGCTATCACTTCATTCCCGTTATTTGCTTCCCGCATTGCGGAGGTAGCACAGGCCCTATATTTCTCTACACCTGCTACTTCCATTAAGAGTTTAAAGGCCTTCATGGTTTTCAGTATTCGATTTATGTTATGCTCAGAAATTTCTCCTACCGTAAAGGAGTCTTCGCCTAAACGAACCGGCACTCTAATCAAGGCACTTTTCCGAAATTGCGTTGCTTTTCCTTTTTCTTCGATCACGTTATGCGTAAGCAAACGTATAGCATTGGAGCCTATATCGATAGCCGCAAACTTTCTTATTTTCAATTTTTGATTACTTTAGCCCTTCAATTTATTCAGATAATAGTCATAAACGGCAAATTGAGAACGTACCTTTTTCATATTATTCTTACGATATGCATTATCCTGAGCCTCATTGAACAGACGTGCTTTTACATTATCCGCCCAAGAAATTTCAAACGTATCCAACAGCTCTTGTTTTATATCAGGATCGTAAATAGGACAACCTACCTCAACCCTATTCTCCAGATTACGGGTCATAAAGTCGGCAGAGGAAATATATACCTTTGTATCGCCATCATTACAAAAAATGAACATTCTCGGGTGCTCCAAAAACTTATCTATGACACTTATCGCCTCAATATTCTCGCTCATTTCCTTTACACCAGGAACTAAGCAGCAAATTCCCCTAACTATCAATTGAATCTTTACACCTGCATTACTTGCCTTGTATAGTCTATCAACCATATCATACGAAGTAAAACTATTCATTTTTATTTTGATAAAGGCTTCCTTTCCTGCTTTAGCATTCTCAATTTCTTGATCAATCAACTGCTTAAATACTTTGGTCGTGTAATGCGGCGAAACAATTAAATGTTTATACTTATGAATTTTATAAGTCGTTTCGAAAAAATCAAAGACTTTATTCAATTCTTTTAAAATAGGCTCATCAGCCGTAAATAAGGTATAATCCGTGTAAATTTTGGCCGTAGATTCGTTGAAATTTCCGGTACTGATAAAACCGTACCGTTTCATCTGTCCTTCTTCCTCTCTCTCGATCAAACATATTTTACTATGAACCTTTAGCCCTGGAACTCCAAAAATTAACTTTACGCCTTCTGCTTGAAGCTCTTCCGCATATCTAATATTCGCATGCTCATCAAAACGTGCCCTAAGTTCTATTTGAAGAATGACCTGTTTACCATTTTTCACCGCATTGGATAAACAAGCAGCTACCTGAGAATCATTCGCAAGTCGGTACACGGTAATTTTTATGGTCTTTACCTTTGGATCTAGGGCAGCTTCGCGTAAAAATTTCAAGACATAGGAAAAGGTATGGTATGGCGTATATTGCAAGTAATCTTTATTTGCAATTTTTTCCAATAAACTTCCTTCTAAACTGAGCCCTTTTACAGGTAATGGCGTTATTTTTTTATACAATAAATCTTGTCTTCCAAGGCTGGGAAAACTAAGATAATCTCTTTTATTATGATACCTACCTCCAGGAATAATACTGTCCGTATCCTCAACGTTCATTTTCTCCTTCAAGAACTCTAACGTATCCTTACCGATTTTCTTATCGTAAACAAATCGTACTGGATCGCTGATTTTACGGCCTTCAACACTAGAGTAAATTTTTTCGATAAAACTTTTACTCAAATCATTATCAATGTCCAATTCTGCATCTCTCGTAATTTTTATCATATGGGCAGAAATAAAACTATAGTCGAACATCGTAAAAATACTATCCATACAAAACCGTATGACGTCATCTAACATGATAACATAATCCTTTTCGCCTTCCCTAGGAAGCACTACAAAACGTTCTATACCTTTAGGGATTTCTATAAGTGCGAAGCGTTTCTCGATTTTTCTTGAAGTCTCACGCGTGCGATCATCCCTTTTTAACAACATACGTATGGCCAGGTAAGCCGCAGTATCTTTTAAGGTGGGAAACTCGGCGTAATCGCTAAGTATAATTGTTGTGAGTTGCGGACTTACATTTTGTAAGAAATATGTTTTAACAAAGGTTTGTTGTGACTCTGAAAGCTCGGTCTCCGTAATCAAAAATACATTCTGCTGCTCTAGCTCCTTTTCGATTTTCAGAATAATATCAATACTCTTGGCTTGTTGTTTTATGACTATTTTCGTTATTTCATCAAGTAAATCCTTCGCAATTTCTCCGCCTAATACACTTTTACCTTTCCTACCGGCTTCAACAATTCGTTTCACGGTTGCATAACGTACTTTAAAAAATTCATCCAAGTTATTGGAGAAAATACCTGCAAAACGCAGACGCTCAATCAGTGGTACATTTTTATCTGCACTTTCCTGCAATACACGCTCGTTGAATTTAAGCCAGCTAATCTCCCTATTTATATATTGATTTTTATTCTTTATCATTATTACAACTGCTTTGGAAAAATGGTTTGTTTTGTTGTTCCTTTAGCAATGGAAACCCAAGAAGTATCATTAAACTTAAGATGAACAAATCCGCTTGTGGGTACGTTTTCTATATGTTGGCTTCCCAATGAATTTGCAATATGGGTAAAAGCATGGTTATGTCCAAAAATTAAAACGGTATTTAGGTCGTTTGGTAGGCTACGGACAAAATTTAATACGTGATTTCCGGAGAAATCGTATAACTCCGGAATCACTTTAAACGTTTCTAAGGGATACCTGAGTTGTCGCAAACAAATCATAGCTGTATGGAGTGCCCTGTTTGCGGGACTAGAAAACGCAAAGTCTATCTCCAATCCTAATTCCGACATTGAATTTCCTACTAATTTTGCGTCAGAGATACCCCGTTGCAACAATGCCCTATCCTCATCGCCAACATTTAGTTCCCAAGAGGATTTACCGTGACGCATTAGTAATAAATTCTTCATACCCCGTAAAAATTTAAGGTGCCAAACGCTCCATTTTCCAATTAAAATCTTTTTGAATCGTATACCTGATCCTATCGTGTAATCGATTGGGCCTTCCCTGCCAAAACTCAATAGAAATAGGCTTTACGATATAACCGCCCCAGTTTTCAGGTCTTTGCATTTCCTTGTCCTTATACTCTACTTCTAGCTGTTTCAGCTTATTCTCCAGCACTTCTCTAGAAGGTATAACCGAACTTTGATCAGACGCCATTGCGCCCAGTTTACTTCCATCTGGTCTAGATTCAAAATATCCATCCGACAAATTCTTCGCTATTTTTTCTGCATTGCCCTTTATAATGATCTGGCGTTCCAATACCGGCCAAAAAAAAGAAATACAGACCTGAGAATTTTTCGCAATGGCCTTCCCTTTTTCGCTATCGTAGTTGGTATAAAAAATAAAACCTTCATGCGTATACTTCTTTAGGAGTACCACTCTGCTTTTTGGGTATCCGTCAAGTCCCATCGTAGAAACCGTCATGGCATTGGGTTCATCAACACTGTCCGATTGTTCGGTTTCATAGAACCAGGTTTGGAACAACTGCATGGGATTTTCCGATACATTTTCCTCTATTAATTCACTCTTCTCGTAAGATTTCCTATAATTCCCTAGATCTTTCTGCATAAGTAAAACTAAATAAACAATATAATCAAAGTTGAGGAAAAGACGGGACAATTAAAAGCAGGGATTTTGCTTTTAGGAAAAATTTAGGGTGGTATTATATCCTTAATCCAACTTCCTAAAAATCAAAACTCTTACCATCATCCGCAAGTTCTACATTCTCAAAAATCTGCTGCGCTTCTTCCTTAAAAAGGGAGATTGATTTGTATCTGGTGGAATAATGGCCTAGCACCAAAGTCCCTACGTTGGCAGCTTTCGCAATTTGAGCAGCTTCTTTTGCGGTAGCATGTTTGGTTTTTACCGCCAATTGTGCTTCAGATTCTAAAAATGTTGCCTCATGATATAAAGCATCTACACCAATTATAATGGGTACAATATCCGGTTTATAGGCAGTGTCGCTGCAAAAAGCATAAGACTTTGGATTTGGAGGGTCAAATGTAAGCAGTCTATTGGCAATAGTTTCGCCTGTATCCAAATCCACATCCTTACCATTTTTTATATTCTGGAAATATGCCTTATCTATACCGTACTCAGTTACTGCATTGATATCGAGCTTGCGTTCGCCCAGTTTTTCACGAAATAAATAGCCATTGGTATACACGCGATGATTCAAGGGTATGGTTTTCACACTTAGCTTTTCGTCTTCATAAACCGTCTCACTCTTCTTGGAAGTCAACTCATGAAAATATAAAGGATAATTCGTCCATGAATCTCCAAGTTTTAACAATAGCGTTATGGCTTCTTTTATGCCTTTTGGGCCATACACATGCATTTCCTTATCCCTACCCAACAGCCTGAATGTTGAAATGAGACCTGGAAGACCAAAAAAATGATCGCCATGTAAGTGCGATATAAAAATATGGTTGATTCTGGAAAACTTGATTTTATGTTTACGTAATTGTACCTGAGTACCTTCCCCGCAATCTATTAAAAACATCTGGTTTTTAATTTCTAATACTTGAGAAGTGGGATTCGTTAAAGTACGTGGTGTGGCCGCATAGCAACCAAGAATGGTCAACTTCACAGGCCTAAATCTCGTTCTATTTCTTCCATTTCAATAATATCCTTCGCCTCTTGCAGGGTTGGGGTTACCATTATTTCATCCGGCACTTCGTCATAAGCAACCTTGTTGGTAACGATCACAAAGGACTTTCCATTTTCTTTATGTTTGTTGGATAGGTCCAAAAACTCCAACACATCACCAGCGGTAAGTTTTTCAAAGGAAAATAGATTTAGGATCAAATGATCATCTTTCACCTTGTCGTACGCCTTATTAAGATGATCTAAAAAAGTAGGCATCGAGATTTTCTCTTGGTACACGATTGCTATATTGCCGTCCTTGTCAAAAATCATAGTGTTATTGTTTAATCTTGGAAGCTAACAAATAAATGACCGCCATGCGTATGGCCACACCGTTTTCCACTTGGTTTAAAATAATGGACTGTTTGGAATCCGCTACATCACTAGTGATTTCCACCCCTCTATTTATAGGACCTGGGTGCATAATTACGATTTCTTTGTCCAAACTGTCCAACAACTTTTTGTTAACTCCAAATTGTTGTGTGTATTCCCTGGTAGTCGGGAAATAACTGATATCCAATCTTTCGTTCTGTATGCGCAACATATTGGCAACATCGCACCATTCCAAGGCTTTCCGAAGGTTGGTCTCCACGCCAACTCCTAAAGATTCAATATACTTGGGAAGCAAGGTTTTAGGCCCACAGACCTTTACGTTGGCACCTTGTAATTTTAGCGCAAAGATGTTGGAAAGTGCAACACGGGAATGCAGGATATCTCCAACGATTACCACATTCTTACCAGCTACATCACCAAGTCGCTCCCGTATGGAATAGGAATCCAACAATGCTTGGGTAGGGTGCTCGTGTGCACCATCGCCGGCATTTACAATCGATGCTTTTACATGTTTGGAAAGAAAAATGCCCGCTCCCGGATTAGGGTGCCGCATGACCACCATATCCACCTTCATGGACAGAATATTGTTCACCGTGTCAATAAGCGTTTCGCCTTTGGTTACCGAAGACTGACTGGCAGAAAAATTAATCACATCGGCAGAAAGGCGCTTTTCGGCCAATTCAAAAGAGAGTTTGGTACGTGTACTGTTTTCAAAAAAAATGTTGGCTATGGTAATATCTCGTAACGAAGGCACTTTTTTTATCGACCTATTAATAACTTCCTTAAAATGATCTGCCGTTTCAAAAATGAGTTGAATATCAGATGCTGTTAGGTATTTAATTCCCAATAAGTGATTTACACTCAGTTCGCTCATTTTCTATCTATTAATCAAATAAATAATATCCTCTCCTTCATTTTCCTCCCACATTACCTTTACTTTTTCTCCGTCGATAGCATCTACCTGCCTGCCTCTATAATTTGGTTGTATAGGCAAATGTCTACTAAACCTACGATCGATTAAAGCTAGCAATTCTACTTCTGATGGCCTACCAAAGGATTGGAGCGCGGTCAAGGCAGCGTTAATACTACGTCCTGTATAGAGCACATCATCTATAAGGACTACATTCTTATTCTCTATCAAAAAATCGATTTTGGTCTTAGTGGCTTCTAAAGGCTTATCTCCTCTTCTAAAATCATCGCGATAAAAGGTAATGTCCAAAACACCAATATCTATATGTTTTACTCCATACTCCTCCTGTAAAATTCTGCAAAGACGTTGTGCAACGAAAATACCGCGGGGTTGTAATCCTATGAGTACGGTATTTTTAAAATCTAAATGGTTCTCAAGTAATTGACAAGCCAAACGATGAAGGATGATATTGATTTCTTTTGAGGAGAGTAATACTTTTTGGCCCATAGTAGTCCATCACACATTTAGCATCACAAAAATAGGGAATTATGTTCAAAGGATCGGTGATTAAAATTTACCGTATTTTCAAAACAAAAAGAATGTTATAATACCTTAAACCATTTTAAACACACCTCAGTGCACCAGACATAGCTAGCATTACCCTAGCCTAACACCTAACATTTTTAGTACAGCACTAAGTACTGCTATTGATTGGTTTATTGAAATAATTACAATGGTCGGAAAACAAAAACAGTAAAGTTTACATACCTTTTATACTTCTACTGCTGGGGTATGTAGCCAAACGTGTTTGTAGAAAGTTCAGTTTTCTTTCATTTAATTAAACATTTGTTAAACTTATTAAATGTAAAGCTATTTTTACTAGATTTAATTTAAAATTTAAAAGTATTACTATGAAAAAAGTTCGTATCTCTATCGTATTTGGTCTAGTAGTCGTTTTGTCCATATTTTCATTCACCAGCCTCCCGCAGGAATACATACTACTGCAGAAAATAAAGGCCATATTAACGGATTACGGACGTAACCTGGCACCGGAGAAGACCTACCTGCATACCGACAAGGATTTCTATACCAACGGGGAGACCATCTGGTTCAAGACCTACCTAGTGGACGGTATCTCGCACGACAGGTCCGACAGGAGCAAAGTAGTCTACGTGGAGCTGGTAAACGACAGGGACAGCGTGGTAGTAGAACGCAAACTCTTCGTGGACGATATCGGGGCCTCGGGGGACATACTATTGGACGAGAACATAGCACAGGGAGAATACACCTTGCGCTCCTATACCAAGTACATGCTCAACGAGGAGGATCCCGTCATCTTCGAGAAGAGCATTCCCATCTTCGTCCAAGAGGTACGGAGCGGGCTTACTGCGGATCAGGTGCCTTTGTCAAGATCCCTTCGCGGATTCGACAGGACCAGGGACGATGCCGTGGCCGGAAGGCCCAACATCAGGTTCTTCCCCGAAGGCGGCCACCTGATCAAGGGACTGCCCGGTACCATGGGACTGGAGGTGCTCGACGCCAAGGGGAACGGGATAGCCCTGAAGGGGCACATCAAAAATTCGAAGGATGACATCGTGGAGCCCTTCGAGAGCTTCGAGTTCGGGCTGGGGAGCGTGGGCTTCGTTCCCTTGAAGGGCGAGGAATATTATGCGAGCGTCATCTTTAACGGGAGCGAACTTAAATTTCCCTTGCCACAGGCACAGGAATCCGGTTACGTGCTGAGCCTTAAGAACCGCGAGGACCATGTGCTGGTACAGGTGGCGAGCAACACCCCGAACGGACTTGAAGGCACCCTGCTCGTAGGACATTTAAGGGGAGACCTTATTTTCAAGAGAATAGGAAGCTCCGAGGACAACGCCTCCTACGCCACAAAGATCTATACCGAGAAGCTACAGGACGGGGTGGCACAGTTCACCCTCTTTACCAAGGATGGGGAGCCCATAAGCGAACGGCTGGTCTTTGTGGACGATCCGAACAACGATGCACGTCTGAACATTTCCGCACCCAAAAATACCTTTGGCCTTCGCGACAGGGTAGACCTGGAGATGGCCCTGACCGATGCGGAGGGCCGGCCCCTAAAAGGGGATTTCTCCATGGGCGTCGTCTCAAGGAACGGTACCAGGGGAACAGCTACCAACATTAAGAGTTGGCTGTTGCTGGATTCCGATCTGGGCGGCAAGGTAGAAAATCCCGATTATTTCTTCGCCGAGGATTCCAAACAGCGCAAGTTCGAGCTCGATGCACTCATGCTCACCCATGGATGGAGACGGTTCGTCTGGAAGGACGTGCTCTCCAAGAACGTAAGCAAGTTGCCCGAATATGCCCCCGAAAAGGGTATTATGGTCACCGGCAGGACCACCAAGTTCCAGGACCCCTTTAAACCTAGGCCAACGGTCGCTACATTGAACATCTTTGGTCAGGATCTTCTAAATTCAAAAAAGCAAA
>CAYGUY010000014.1:54033-55423 GCA_964353165.1 uncultured Maribacter sp. | reverse complement strand
AGTACCTGCATTACTTCTTCTTCCGCTTTCGTTAATTGTTTCATTCAACTAATAGTTTAGTTTATTCTTAAAAACAAATATAACTAAATACTTAGTTAAAACTAATATTTTAGTTGAATTTTATAAAAAAGTGTGTTTTGAAGCTTGGCACATTGGTTTCATTAACATCCTAATCCAAAATAGAAAACAACAGATGTAACAAATCCTGTCTATCTTAGTCCTATAGAAAAAGATTAAATGGACATTGCCTTACTGATTATTGGGTTCTTATTTACCTTAGTAGGTATTTTGGGTAGTTTTTTGCCGGTATTACCCGGCCCACCTATAAGTTGGATCGGTCTTTTACTCCTCTACTTGACCAAAGCCGTGCCGGATAATTGGTGGCTTTTGGGCATTACCTTGGTCATCGCCCTATTGGTTGTAGCTTTGGATTACATTATCCCGGCCATGGGCACCAAAAAATTTGGGGGTACCAAGGCGGGAATGATAGGCACCACTATTGGTTTGTTGGTCGCTTTGTTTTTTCCGATCTTAGGACCACTAGGAATTATAATTTGGCCCTTTGTAGGTGCGTTGGTTGGTGAATTATTAAATAAAGCCGACAATAAAACCGCTACCAAGGCAGCTTTTGGATCGTTTTTAGGTTTTTTGACCGGTACCTTCATTAAGTTTTTAATAGCTATTGTCTATCTGGGTATGTTTATAACGAAGGCTTGGGAATATAAAGGAGGACTGTTTCCTTATTTCGATTAATCCATCCAAACCGTTTTGTCCGCTATGGGCTTTCTTTCCTGTTCAGATAGTTCGCCCTGGTAATAACCCATGTAAAAGAATCCCAAACATTTTTCTCCCTCGTTCATAGGAAGAAAATCATGCATGTAACCAATGAGCGCAGGCGAACTCCAATAACAACCTATGCCCATCTCAGTGCAACATAACCACATATTCTGTACGGCCATGGCCGTGGCCGCTATCTCCTCCCATTCAGGAACAGATTCCATTGGGTCCCGCTGCATACATATGGCTATTATAGCTCCCGCCTTTTTCGGGTTTTCAATTAGCTTTTTGGCTTTTATCTGTTTAGGATTTGGTGTAATATCTATATAGGTATTCGATAAAAACTCCCCAAGTTCCCCCAACTTTTCACCGCGTATCACTTTAAAGCGCCATGGCTCTGTCTTTCTGTGATTAGGTGCCCAATTAGCAGATTCCAAAATTTTTTCGATATCAGCTTTGGCAATGGGTTTATCTATATATTGTGCTGGAAAAACAGAACGACGGTTTTTAATTATATCATAAATCATAATGCACTACCTTTTTTGTTTGAAGATCTTGCTAAAAGTAACTTCAAACAATTTTTTAACACAGGATTAGCGTTTTCCTTTTTCCA
>CAYGUY010000014.1:30447-53933 GCA_964353165.1 uncultured Maribacter sp. | reverse complement strand
AACATAGGATAACTTTCTGGTAGCACCAACGAAAAGGTATCCTCAAAAACAGTGTGCATTTCTAATGCTGCCGGCACCCTGTCCAAACGAACAAAACCTATATCCAATTCATTATTCAAAATAGCATCTACCTGCCCCAGATTAGAGCGCTCTTCCAACGAGGTTTTTATTTTAGGATATTTTTCTTTGACGGACACCAACAAACGCGGAATTACATTCTGCATGGCAGAACCTAAGAAGCCTATACGTAACTCCCCGGTATCCCCATCCCCTATAAGTTGCAATTGCCTCTTGGCCTCCTTCAACTGTTTAAAGATATCTTCAACCGTTCCTTTTAAGTAATATCCGGCAGGGGTCAATTCTACCTTTTTGTGGTTTCGTAAAAACAACTGTGCCTGTAATAACTCCTCTAGCTGCTTTATCTGTCTACTAAGCCCTGGTTGGGATATAAAGAGTTTTTCCGCTGCCTTTCTAAAATGCAACTCTTCGGCCACTGCTAAAAAATAAGTCAAGTGTCGTAATTCTATTTGAGTACTCATAGTTATCGATACTGTATAAAAATGGTATTGGTAATTATCAAACTTAAGTATTAAATTTAAAAGCTAAAACAATTTCAAATGAAAGTCGCATCAAAAGCCTTTAAATTAGGGGAAGATTGGCTTACTGCAAGTACTGCCTTACATATTGCACAGGCTAGCACTACAATTAAGCTCTCGCAGGAGTATAGAGCCAAGGTAATCAAGAGCTGGACTATTGTACAAGGTATTGTTGACAAGGGATTACCCGTATATGGAATCAATACCGGATTTGGACCCTTATGCACTACTAAAATATCAAAATCAGAAACAAATATCTTACAAACCAATATCCTAAAGAGCCATAGTGTAGGTGTGGGCAAACCCATTTCCAAAACATTGGCAAAACTGATGCTAGTTTTAAAGGCACATTCACTGGCAAAAGGCTTCTCGGGCATAGCAGAAACCACCCTGGACCGCATTATATGGCATATAGAAAACGATGCTATCCCCGTTGTTCCTTCTCAAGGTTCGGTGGGTGCATCGGGTGATCTAGCACCTTTGTCACACTTGTTTTTACCTTTAATAGGATTAGGTAAAGTGGTATACAAAAAGGAAACAATAACCACGGCCGAACTTTTTGAACGCACCGGACTTTCTCCGCTAGACCTTGGCCCTAAAGAAGGATTGGCACTCATTAATGGCACTCAATTCATAGCAGCACATGCCGTAAAAGTGGTAGAAAAATTACATTCCGTACTCTCGCAAGCGGATATTATAGGAGCCATGATGATCGAGGGGTTACAGGGTTCCGTAAAACCATTCTATAATGAACTCCATGCACTACGACCATTCAAAGGAAATTTCCATGTAGCCAAACGGGTAAAGCGTTTATTAAAAGGGTCTGAAATTATGGAAGACCATATTGACTGCGAACGTGTCCAGGACCCTTATTCCTTACGATGTATTCCACAAGTGCATGGCGCATCGCGTAACGCGTGGCTACACCTAAAAGAATTAGTGGAAGTAGAACTGAATTCCGTTACCGACAATCCCGTTATCATTAATGAGGAATTAACCATTAGTGGTGGTAATTTTCACGGGCAGCCTTTGGCCATGGCTTTGGACTATGCTTGTTTAGCAGCCTCCGAAGTCGGAAATATTTCTGATCGCCGTATTTATTTGGCATTGGAGGGAAACAGTCCCGGCGTACCCAAATTACTGATGAAGGATACGGGCATCAACTCCGGTTATATGATCCTTCAATACACCACGGCGGCCCTGGCAAGCGAAAACAAAGGCCTCTGTTTTCCGTCCAGCGCAGATAGTATTCCTACCTCTCTAGGACAAGAAGACCATGTAAGCATGGGTTCGATTGGTGGGCGAAAAGCACTACAGGTTATCGGTAATGTAGAAAAAATACTGGCAATAGAATTACTTACCGCTGCACAGGCATTTGAATTTAGAAAGCCTATGAAATCCGGTATATTTTTGGAAGCAATACACAAAAAAATCAGGGAACAAGTAGCTTTTGCAGTTAAGGACCGTGTGTTTGCGGACGATATTCAGGAAGGGATAAAAATGATTAAAAACAAGACGATTATAAAACTGATAGACCGCATTAGCGTGAAAGAAGGAATATCTTTAAATACAAAGTTTTCGAATGAATTTGAAACGTATTAGCAATAACCCTTTGTGATGCATAAAAAGTATTTGGTATTTCAAGTGTCAGTTCGAGTGTTTTTCTTCCTTTTTCGGAAGAAAAATGTATCGAGAACAAGTTTTATCCAAAATGGGTTCTCGATAAACTTGATTCTCGACTAAAAAAATTCGAAAATCAAGTACTCGAACTGACTTTTCTCATCAAATCACTTAAAATGCATAACAGGTTAGAAATATGAGCTTTAAAACACCATAAGGTTTCAATCTAAACGATAGTAACTCAAGGGTGAATTTTTGAGGAAGGAAAAAAATTGTATCGAAAAGCTTATATGTCCCTAAGCTTCTTTGAACGTACTAAAACAAAATAAATGAACACATCAAAACTAATAGGCCCTTTTAAACAACTTATTCCCATGACCGGACTACCGCTAAAGGGCGCACTAATCGATGCACAACTCCGCATTTTAGAAGATGCTGGAATGATCATTGAAGGTGAACACATCAAAGAAATCGGTAGTTTCCAAGAACTCAAATTGAAATTCCAAAGCATAGAAATTCAAGAACTGCAGGGAGACCACACCTGCTTACCGGGTTTTGTAGATGCCCACACACATATTTGCTTTGGTGGTTCGCGCGCCAATGATTACGCTATGCGAAATGCCGGAAAAACCTATTTGGAAATTGCCAAAGCCGGCGGTGGTATTTGGGATACCGTAACACAAACCCGGAAAGCAAGCAAGGAAGAATTAATCAAGAACACCACGAAACTGGCGAACAGACACTTAAAAAATGGAGTAACCACCCTTGAAGTGAAAAGTGGCTATGGTTTGTCCGTTGCGGAAGAGCTTAAGATGCTATACGCCATCAAAGAAGCTGATGCTGCATCCGCAGCAGACCTCATCCCAACCTGTCTTGCTGCGCACATGCTCCCGAAGGATTACTCCGGAACTGCAGAAGCGTATTTAGAGGAAATAAGCACCGAACTTTTCCCAAAATTAAAATCGGAAAACCTTACAAACCGTATTGATGCGTTCATAGAGGAAAGCGCTTTCTCAGCCACTCAGATTACACCCTATTTTAAAAAGGCGGTAGCCATGGGTTTTGATATTACCGTACACGCAGACCAATTCTCTACCGGTGGAAGCAAGGTCGCAGTTGAATTTAATGCGGTAAGTGCCGACCATTTGGAAGTAAGTACCGACAAAGAAATAAATCTATTAGCTAAAAGCCATGTCATCCCTACGGCCTTACCGGGAGCCTCCATAGGTTTAGGCTGTGCCTTTACTCCCGCCCGTAAATTACTTGATGCCGGTGGTGCCTTGGCCATTGCCAGCGATCACAATCCAGGTTCTGCCCCCATGGGAGACTTACTCACCCAAGCCGCTATTCTTGGTACTTTTGAAAAGCTATCGAACGCGGAAGTTTTGGCCGGAATCACCTTTAGGGCTGCCGCAGCATTAAACCTATCGGATAGGGGAACACTAGCAGAAGGTATGTTGGCCGACTTTAGCCTTTTCCACACAGCAAACTATCAAGAAATCCTTTACAACCAAGGAAATTTAAAGCCATGTGTAATTTTTAAACGCGGGGTCAAGGTATTTGACAAGCATAAATAAAAGCTCCCTAACCCAAAAAAAATCTGCCTAAAAGACGGCAGGCAGGCCCAAAGGGGCAACGTCCAAAAGGGATTCAAAGCGAACAATTTAGGTTCTTTTACTAATTACTTTTTACCAATTACTTTATCAGCATGAATTTTAAATCTCAAATACTGCAAGGAATACCTTTAGAACTTCCCGTAAAAAAATATCGTTCAAACGAACTCAGCCATGCGCCAAAACGAAAGGACATCTTATCGCTGGAAGAAAAAAAACTGGCGATTAGAAACGCCTTGCGCTATTTTCCCAAAGCATGGCATTCCGAACTTTCCAAGGAATTTACT
This sequence comes from uncultured Maribacter sp., assembly GCA_964353165.1. GTDB lineage: Bacteria > Bacteroidota > Bacteroidia > Flavobacteriales > Flavobacteriaceae > Maribacter. The sequence goes on along the minus strand of CAYGUY010000014.1, from coordinate 49,817 downwards.
ACCGAGCTAGCTGATTTTGGTAGAATTTACATGTATCGCTTTATGCCAGACTACCATATGATGGCGCGACCCATACAAGACTATCCGGCAATTACACCGCAGGCAGCTGGCATCATGCTCATGATACAGAACAATTTGGACCCGGCCGTGGCGCAGCATCCAGAAGAACTTATTACCTATGGCGGCAACGGAGCCGTTTTTCAAAACTGGGCGCAATACCTGCTTACAATGCAGTACTTGGCAATAATGACCACTGAACAGACACTTCATATCTACTCTGGTCATCCAATGGGACTGTTCCCTTCCTCCAAAGAGGCACCTCGAGTTGTAGTCACTAATGGTATGATGATTCCCAACTACTCCAAACCGGACGACTGGGAGAAATATAATGCCCTTGGTGTTACCCAATACGGACAAATGACGGCCGGTTCCTACATGTATATAGGTCCACAAGGCATTGTTCATGGTACGGCGATAACGGTAATGAACGCTTTTAGAAAAGTATTAAAGACTAATGATGATCCGGCCGGCAAAATCTTCCTCACCGCCGGTCTCGGAGGAATGAGCGGCGCACAACCAAAGGCGGGAAACATTGCAGGATGTATTACGATATGTGCAGAGGTGAACCCAGCAGCGGCTACCAAAAGGCATGAACAAGGCTGGGTAAATGAACTTATTTCGGATATGGATACGCTTGTGGACCGCACTAGAAAAGCGATTAAAGACAAAGAAGTTGTTTCGTTGGCATTTATTGGAAACGTGGTAGAAGTCTGGGAACGTTTTGATATAGAAGATATATTCATTCATTTAGGTTCCGACCAAACCTCGCTGCACAACCCATGGGCTGGTGGATACTATCCGGTAGGATTGTCCTTTGAAGAATCTAACGAAATGATGAGTGCGGACCCTAAAGGGTTCAAGAACAAGGTTCAAGATACCTTACGCAGACATGCAGCCAGTATTAACGCCCATACAGCTAAAGGCACTTATTTCTTTGACTATGGGAATGCTTTTCTTTTGGAAGCTTCTCGCGCTGGTGCGGACGTAATGGCGGAGAATAATATCGATTTTAAATACCCTAGTTATGTTCAGGATATTTTGGGTCCTATGTGCTTCGATTATGGTTTTGGACCTTTTCGTTGGGTGTGTTCCTCTGGAAATCCGGAAGACCTTCAAAAAACAGATGTAATTGCCTTAAGGGTTATGCAAGAAATCAAGGCAAAAGCTCCAAAGGAAATTCAGCAGCAGATGCAGGATAATATCAAATGGATACAAGAAGCAGAACATAATAAGTTGGTCGTTGGATCTCAAGCACGTATTTTGTATGCCGATGCGGAAGGCCGAGCGAAAATTGCGGAAGGTTTTAACCAAGCAATAGCTTCGGGCGAACTTTCAGCCCCAATAATTTTAGGGCGAGACCATCATGATGTCAGCGGTACGGATTCGCCTTTTCGGGAAACCAGTAATATTTACGACGGTAGTAAATTTACTGCAGACATGGCCATACATAACGTTATTGGCGATAGTTTCAGGGGCGCTACCTGGGTCTCCATCCATAACGGTGGCGGCGTAGGATGGGGCGAAGCGATTAACGGTGGTTTTGGAATGCTGCTCGATGGTTCTGAAGACGCCAGCAGGAAATTAAAAAATATGCTGTTTTATGATGTAAACAACGGTATCTCCAGAAGAAGTTGGGCCAGAAACAAGGAAGCCATTTTTGCTATTGAGCGAGAAATGGCACGAACCCCAGAACTTAAAGTTACGTTGCCTAACTTAGTGGAAGATGCATTATTAGAAGGTTTGTTCCAAGAAAAAGCAAATAGGGTAAAATGAATTACTAAATAGTTGCAGGAGTTTTATTTTTTAATCTTAGGAATTGGATATTTATTTTGGAATATTAGAAAAGAACCCAGAGATAATCCTTGTATATCGTATCGAGTTGATATTGTAAATTCTTGGGGATTAACTTTTGGTCTTATTCTCATTGGGTTAGCACTAATTTTAAAAAACACATAATAACAAAATCGATGCTATTAACTCTGAAGGCGACACAATAAATATCAATGCAACATACTATCAAACATACCCTGTTTTTAATAAAAGCTAGATGCATTTGGAAGAGGCGAAAAGAAACCCAGATACCTAACTATACGAAACTGAATTCCGTTCTATATGTTATTTATCAATCTAAGCCTTTATTAAAAGAACATCTTCCTATTTTAATAATTTTTATTCTATTGTTTTTAAGTATTTTAGTGAATCGCAGACCTAATAAAGTCAAAGTGCCAAGTTTTAGCTTTGCCTATAAATCTTGCTGTTTTTTCTTGAGCTGAAAATAAACTTAGACAAACGGCATATCGTTAGTGCCAAATATCGAATACAAGTGAGGTAATCGTTGTGATATGCAGGTTAATAAAAAGGTAGGAGAGTTTCTGGGAAAGACAGGGTCTTCCTCCAACTATGGGGTAAAATACTGGCATCATATTGTGTTTTGGGGGCTATATTTTCTTTTTAACACACTAAGATGGAGTAGTATTCACGACGATTTTAGTTATTCCCTAAAAACCAATCTAATAGGCTTTCCTATACATATGGCTTTGGCATATTTTAATGTGTATTACCTCATGCCTAACCTGGTATACAAGCGAAAATACTTTTTATATACCTTGGGAATGTTAGTTGCTCTTTTTGTAATGTTATTGGCCAAGTACAACCTTACTTATTATTTGGTTAGCCAAGATGTATGGCCAGAAGGCCCTACCGAAACCAGCACTCTTACTTTTGGGTACGCTGTGCAAACCATGATTGGCGAACTCTATGTCATATCATTTTTCACAGCAATTAAACTAACCATAGATTGGCTACGCGAAAGCAGCAGGTTCCATGATTTGGAAAGGCGACAATTACAAACAGAACTACGATTTTTAAGATCGCAGGTGTCACCACATTTTTTCTTTAACACCCTAAACAATATTTATTCCCTAACCTTGGAAAAATCGGATAAGGCCCCAGAAGTTATTCTAAAACTTTCCGACCTTATGCGCTACTTACTATATGCTACAAAAAAGAGAAAACAGGACCTAACTAGCGAGATAGAGTGTATTCAAAACTATATAGACCTAGAGCGTATACGGTTTGATGATTCATTGAAAATAGATATGCATATCTCGGGAGAGCTAAGTAAATGTAAAATTGCACCCATGCTACTCATCCCTTTGGTAGAGAATTGCTTTAAGCATGGCGCCAGTAAAAATATTGGTGAAATGCGCATTGAAATAGACCTTGAGGTTTCGAATGGTTTGATGACCTTTAAAATTGCAAACACCATTCCTAATACAAATTCATCACTAGATTTACCTAGTCGTGCAGGTGGAATAGGACTTTCAAATGTAAAAAAACGTTTAGAGCTAGGTTATGACCCTAGTGATTATGAACTTACTATTTTTGAAAAGGATAATATGTTTAATGTAATTCTGAAACTTAAAGTAATATGATATTAAAGGTTATAGCAGTCGATGACGAGCCCTTGGCAATCAATGTATTAAAAAATCATATTTCAAAAGTAAAAGAATTACAACTCATAGAAAGCTTTTCCAATGCAATAGACGCCTCTTCCTTTTTGCGGGATAACGAAGTGGATATTCTGTTTTTGGATATCAATATGCCCATGCTCGATGGTTTAGAGTTTTTAGGAACCTTGCACAAAAAACCATTTGTGATTATGACCACTGCCCATGAGGAATATGCTTTAAAAAGTTTTGAACTAGAGGCTATAGACTATTTAGTGAAACCCATTTCTTTACCAAGGTTTTTAAAATCTGTAGATAGGATAATTGGTCTTAAACAAGGTTCCTCAAGTGCTAAAGACACTACAATAAAAGAAAAACCCAGTATTTTTGTTAAAGTCGATAAAAAGAAACTTCAAAAAATATTTCTAGATGAAATAATGGTGGTAGAAAGCTTAAAGGACTATATCCGTATCATAACCCCGACTTCAAAATATATTATTCACAGCACATTGAGCAGCTTTACAGATGATTTACCATCCAATCTTTTTATAAGGATACACCGTTCCTATACGATTGCCATTAATAAGGTTAGCGTTGTAGAAGGCAATAGTGTTGAAATTGGCGGCATCAGATATACTATTGGCAGAAGTTATCTCAATGATGCTAAAACTAGAATCATACCAAATTTTAACTCGTAAAAATGCACTTATTTTCTCTTAATATGAAGAATACTTTAATTGTCTGCTTAGCTATTTTAGGTGTAACAACAGGCTGTCAGGAGGTAAAAAAAGAGTCTGTACCCGGCCCACCGAACATCGTACTCATATTTACCGATGACCAAGGTTATAATGATGTAGGAGTTTATGGCGCTACCGACATCCTAACACCGCATCTGGACCAAATGGCAAAAGAAGGCACCATGCTAACCAGCTATTATTCTGCGCAAGCTGTATGTTCTGCATCCAGGGCTGGCATACTTACGGGTTGCTACCCAAACCGTATTGGCATTCATAATGCGCTAGGACCAGGTAATACCCATGGCATAAACACATCGGAAACTACACTAGCCGAAATGCTCAAAGCAGAGGGTTATGCCACTGCCATCTTTGGCAAATGGCATTTGGGCCATCATAAAGAATTTTTGCCTACACGCCATGGTTTTGATGAATGGTTCGGTATACCTTATTCCAATGATATGTGGCCCTATCATCCGCAACAAGGACCTGTATTTAATTTTCCGGACCTTCCGTTATATGAGAACGAAACGGTTATTGACACCTTGCAAGAACAATCGCAGCTTACCACTCAAATTACGGAACGCAGTGTAGATTTCATCAATAGAAACAAAGACAATCCATTCTTTTTATATGTACCCCACCCCCAACCTCATGTTCCTTTATTTGTTTCAGAAAAGTTTAAGGGGAAATCAGGTCGAGGGTTGTATGGAGATGTTATTATGGAAATTGATTGGTCGGTTGGCCAAATTACAGAAGCGTTAAAAGCGAATGGGCTAGAAGAAAACACCATTATAATTTTCACTTCGGACAATGGGCCTTGGCTTTCCTATGGCAACCATGCCGGTAGCGCCTATCCCTTGAGAGAGGGCAAAGGAACCGCTTGGGAAGGCGGGCAACGCGAGCCGTTCATTATTAAATATCCGAAAGGTATTCCTGCAGGAAAGGTTATCGACGAACCCGTAATGGCCATAGACATACTACCTACCATAGCTGAAGAAACCCAAGCTACACTACCCAAAACAATAATAGATGGCAAAAGTGTGCTCAGTTTATTAAAAGGAACTACCGAAAAGGGACCACAAGAAGCCTATTTCTTTTATTACCGAGTAAACGAACTGTTCGGTGTTCGCTACGGAAAATGGAAATTATATTTTCCCCACACCTATAGAACCATGGAGGGACAAGAATTAGGCAGAGACGGTCTACCTGGGGAATACCGTATGATTACTATGGAAGAGATAGAATTGTATGATGTAAAAAACGATATAAGCGAGACAAAAAATGTAGCCTCTGAATATCCGGATGTAGTCGCCAAAATAAGACTCCTGGCAAACGACATGCGCTCGCGCTTGGGCGATTCACTTATAGAACTGGAAGGATCAGAAACCAGAGAAGCCGGGAAATTGGAATGAGTAGTGTTTTCAAGTTTAAGGAATTTAGCGTCAACCAAGACAAATGTGCCATGAAAATTGGTACCGATGGTGTACTACTAGGTGCTTGGGCTTCTGTTGAAGGTAAGCCGAATACCATTTTAGATATTGGAGCGGGTACAGGAATAATTGCCTTGATGTTGGCACAACGAAGTCATGCAGAAAGCATAGAGGCAATAGAAATAGATGCCGACGCCTATGAGCAATGCGTTGCGAATTTTGAGGGCTCGCCATGGGGAGACCGCCTTTTTTGTTTCCATGCAGGTTTAGATGAACTCGTTGACGATATAGACGAACCCTACGATTTAATTGTCTCTAACCCTCCCTTCTACTCCGAAAAAGTTTCCAGCGGTAATATGGCAAGAGACTTGGCAAGACAAAATAGTATGCTACCTTTTGAAGAGCTTTTGGAAGCGGTTCGTCAACTCCTGTCCCCAGACGGATCATTTGCGGTAATCATCCCCAATAAAGAAGAGGCCAATTTCTTGAATATAGCCCAAAACCTAGGGCTATTCCCAAACAGAATAACCCATATAAAGGGTAATCCCACCGCTCCAGTTAAAAGAAGCCTACTGCAACTTTCTAGTCGAAAGACACAGCTCTTAAAGAATGAACTTATCATAGAAACACAAAGGCACCAATACACGGCGGCATACCAAACTCTCGTTAATTCGTTTTATATAAAAATGTAACATCCTCTTTTATTAATGTTACATAAAGCACAACTAATTATTTGATTAATTTTACCCAAAATTAAAAATTTTGATAGGCCTAAGTACAATTATGCAGGGCTACCAAACGTTACTTTAGTTATCTTTATTAAAAATAAGCTATGCGTCCAGATTTATTCGAGGCTCCCGATTATTACAACATTGACGATTTATTATCCGATGAACATAAGTTGGTGCGAGATGCCGCACGCCAATGGGTAAAGCGGGATGTCTCTCCAATAATAGAAGAATATGCCCAGAAGGCAGAATTTCCAAAACAAATTATCAGTGGTCTCGCGGAAATAGGTGCTTTTGGACCTTACATACCAGAAGCCTACGGTGGAGCAGGATTGGACCAGATAAGTTATGGACTCATTATGCAAGAAATAGAGCGAGGTGATAGTGGCGTTAGGTCTACCGCTTCGGTACAATCTTCTTTGGTAATGTATCCTATTTTCACCTATGGCAACGAAGAACAGCGTAAAAAGTACCTTCCAAAATTGGCAAGTGGGGAGTGGATGGGTTGTTTTGGACTTACAGAACCTAATCATGGATCAAATCCTGGAGGAATGGAAACCAAGTTCAAGGATATGGGCGACCATTACCTATTGAATGGCGCCAAATTATGGATCTCAAATTCGCCATTTGCAGACGTTGCTGTAGTTTGGGCAAAAAACGAAGAAGGCCGTATACATGGACTTATAGTGGAACGGGGAATGGAAGGATTCTCAACCCCAGAGACCCACAACAAATGGTCTCTACGTGCGTCCGCTACAGGAGAGCTTATTTTTGATAATGTAAAAGTACCCAAGGAGAATTTATTACCCAACAAAACAGGTCTTGGAGCTCCGTTGGGCTGTTTGGATTCTGCTAGGTACGGAATTGCATGGGGTGCCATTGGCGCAGCGATGGACTGTTATGATACCGCCTTACGGTATGCTAAAGAACGTATGCAATTTGGTAAACCTATTGCTTCTTTTCAATTACAGCAAAAGAAGTTGGCAGAAATGATTACCGAAATTACCAAAGCACAGCTTTTAGCATTACGGTTGGGACAACTAAAAAACGAAGGAAGAGCAACAACGGCACAGATATCTATGGCCAAGCGCAATAATGTGGACATGGCGATAAAGATAGCTCGCGAGGCACGACAAGTACTGGGAGGCATGGGCATTACTGGCGAGTACAGTATTATGCGCCACATGATGAATTTGGAAAGTGTTATTACCTATGAGGGAACTCATGACATCCATTTACTAATTACAGGTGCGGATATTACAGGATATCAAGCATTCAAATAACATAACGTATTGCTTAAATTAACTTAACATCAACATAGTGCAAACACTTTATTTTTGCACTGTTCTTGAAGAACATATGTTCATATTTTGAGTTAGTCAGTATTAGCCGGTGGGAGCACCGGCTTTTTTGTTCCATACAATTAATACAATTAAAAGGTATAGGGAGCTACTATAGAATTAGCTTCATTCTCACCTAAGCATATTCCAATTCGTAACTGTGTCGTTTGGGCATTTATAGAAATAGTATGTACACGCTATTATCAGAAGCTCAAACGTTAGAATTCTTTTAAAAACATAATTCTCACCGTACACCACAACATTACAAGTATTCACAACAATAAGTTTCCCAAAGTCCTAAAAGGACATACTTTTACAATGTAACAAAAACGAATAAATTTTTTTTCATTTTCATATAGTGTTCTCGTAAAAGAGTCTAGTTCTAACGAACTGGACTCTTTTTGGTTTTACCCATTTTATGCTTAGAACATACCGAGAATGTGGAGCACGTATCATTTTACTTGTATCACACAAAAAAGAAACTAGCTCCTATTGTAAGAAAATTGAGGAGTGGATATGAGTCTCTTTTTAGTGTCATAGTGTTTCAGGAAAAAATCGTTTTAATTCCGCTTCCATAAAGGGTATTTTATCCAATGCCTTACTAGAAAAATCGAAAAGACTAGTGCACCGGTCTAAGTTTTGGTTTTCATAGGCCACCTTGTAATATCTATTGTTTTCCAAATAATCTGTTAGCGCTCGTAACCCGTGAATAAAGGGCATAAAAACAGCTCCCATGGGCAATGATTTTACTTCTCCCCTACTCAAAAAAGAAGGATTACTAGCCATTCCCTTTATAAAGGCAGTAAACAGCTTTTTATTGAACGTAATACGGTCTAATTGTTTTTCATCTTCTGCTGCCGTATTGACTACTGTTCTAATGGCATCCCCAAAATCGTAGAAAAAATACCCTTTCATAATGGTATCCAAATCTATTAAGCATAAACCTTTACCTGTTTGTTTTGAAAAGAGAATATTGTTTAGCTTCGTATCATTATGGCAAATTCGAGATGTTAAAGCCTCAAAATCGATACTTTTTAAGGTATTTAAGGTTTTTCTAGCAAAAGCAATCGAGGCAGTAGCAATTTCTAACTTTGAAACTTTAGCGCTAACCAATGCATTTTCAAACTGTTGTTCCCGTAGGTTTACATCATGAAAACGAGGAATGGTGTCCGCATATTCCAAGACGTTTTGGCCTTCTAATAAAAGATGGAATTTTGCTACAATCCGTCCCGCTTCATATGCCGTTTCTTCCGATTCGGTAGTGTTGTAGGTGGTACTTTCAGCAATAAAACCCATTAGCCGCCAATAGCCAGAAGTTGTTTGAACGAAATTAGAACCTTCAGGAGTTTTTAAAAGCTTTATTTCTCCGTAATCCTTTGCTTTCAAGACGTTTAAAGCACAAGAAATATTCTGCATAACCCCAGCAACATCCGGAAAAATCATATGATTTATTCGTTGGAGAACGTACAAAGGAGTTTGTTCACTATAAACAAGAAAGGTATCGTTTATTAAACCAGCGGATAGAACTTTAAAGTCAAAGTCTTTTTGCTTAATTACAAAACACCCCAAAAGTGCGGTAAGCTCTTCTGGGGTGTATGCGCTATTTGCTAATTCCATAAAGGCGAAACGTACTGGCCTTGCTTCGTTTTGTTCTGCAGACTTTCCATGGCCTTTTCCTTATCGCTGGCATAAGTAACTCCAAACCAATCGCCACCAGAAGGAATACATTTTACATCTATTTCTTTTGCTTGAAGCATCTCCTGTATCATAAAAGGTAAATAAAGCTCGCTATTTGCAATGCGATTATCATCGCTCAAGAAAATCTTAAATTCTGATTCTATCTTTGAAAAAATTGAGGGCCTACATATCCAAAAATTCATACTCGCCTGTTCATCTCCAGTGAACTCTAGACCCGTATCCTCATCTACTACAATATCACCCTTATAAACGAGTTTTAATCGCTCCTCTACAGAAAGTAAATCATCCCCGGACACCTTACAAACACCTCTAGATACTGACCCATGTTCCGAAAGGGTATCCTTTAATGTGTACCCCAACAAAGAATAAGCCGTATCATTTGATTTCATAAAATCCGCTGCTTTTTTGTAGGCGGACTGGCCATAAAAATCATCGGCATTGATAACAACAAATGGACCTTTGATTACATTTCTTGCCGTCCAAACGGCATGTGCCGTTCCCCATGGTTTTTTACGTTCGCCTGTAAATGTCACGCCATCGGGGAGATCTGTTAGTTCTTGGGCCAATACATCAAGTTGGACTGTTTTAGGCAGTCTATCGGATAGGTAGTCGTTTAAAAAACTAACGTTTTCTGCTTTTGTAATAACGACAATCTGTTTAAAATCATTTTTTATGGCATCGTAAATAGCGAACTCCATTAGGAATTCCTCTTTAGGTCCAAGTTCGTCGAACTGTTTTAATTTTCCGTATCTGCTACCGCTTCCGGCAGCCATTAAAAGTAATGTCATGGTTATTGTATTTATACTGTAAAAGTAAGGATTGTCTTTAAAAAATGAGGCTTAAGTTGGATGTATGACGTTTAAATGGGATGATATATTGTAGAATTGAAACAATATCTTTTCTTAAACCCAGACTTTTTCATAATTTCCATGGATTAATAGAAAATGTTCATATGAGCTCTAGACGTAGTTTTATCAGAAATACATCCCTTGCAGGAGCAGGGCTATTTGCGGTCCCCGGTTTCGCTAAGAATATATATAGTCCGGCCGATAAATTAAACGTAGCCTTGATAGGCGTTGGTTTAAGGGGGACTAATCATCTTCAAAACTTATTGCTCAGAAAGGATGTAAATGTAATGGCTATTTGCGATGTGGACCCTAAAAGGATTACCATTGCAAAGGACTTGATATCAAAGGCAGGTGCAAAGGCGGCCAAGGTGTTTGGTTCCAATGACTATGATTACAGAAATCTTTTGGAATTAAAGGAAGTTGATGCTGTCATCATTGCTACGCCGTGGTTGTGGCACACGCGAATGACCGTAGATGCTATGAAAGCGAGCAAATATGCAGGAGTTGAGGTTTCTGCTTCCAATACGTTAGAGGAGTGCTGGGATTTGGTAAATACCCATGAAACTACGGGAGTCCATGCGATGATATTGGAGAATGTAAATTACCGAAGGGATATCCTTGCCGTTTTGAATATGGTTAAGCAAAATGTGTTTGGGGAGTTGGTTCATTTAAGGTGTGGATACCAGCATGACCTGCGATTCGTGAAGTTGAATGATGGTAAAACTGCATACGGAAAAGGGGCCGAATTTGGCGAAAAGGGAATTTCCGAATCTAAATGGCGCACCCAACATTCGGTCAAGAGAAATGCCGATGTATATCCTACCCATGGTTTGGGTCCTGTAGCTGTGATGGCAGATATAAATCGTGGTAATAGATTGATGTCCTTGACGTCGCATGCCACCAAATCTATTGGCCTGCACAACTATATTGTAGATGTTGGCGGAAAGGATCACCCTAACGCTAAAGTGAAATTTAAACAAGGCGATGTAATTACCACCACCATTGACACGGCAAATGAGGAAACCATTATCATTACCCATGACGTTAATCTACCAAGACCCTATTCTTTAGGCTTTAGGGTACAAGGTGCAAACGGTCTTTGGGAGGTTGATGGCAATAGAATATATATAGAAGGGCAGTCCGAAACACACCGATGGAGCGAGGCAACGGAATGGCTTGAGAAATATGACCATCCGCTTTGGAAAAAATATGGGGAATATGCCTTGGATGCCGGTCACGGGGGAATGGATTTCTTTGTGATGAATTCCTTTATAGAGTCTGCTAAAGCAAATATAGCACCACCTATGGATGTATATGATGCAGCCGCTTGGAGCGCCGTTACCCCTTTATCCGAACTTTCTATCGCCAATAATGGCGAGCCTCAGGATTTTCCTGACTTTACACGAGGGCTTTGGGTAAATAGGAAACCCTACGATTGGATGAAGGAGACGTATTAATACGCTTGTTCGCTAGCTTGCTTTGGCCTCAGCTTCGTCAATAGCTTCGTTATTTTGGTTGTCTACCTCATGTTTGGTGAGCGCAAGCTTTGATGGCAATACAGTGCTCTTTTTTAAATTTTGTTTTTCCCTATCGCGTTTAAAACTTTTAGATTTAAAGATATCCTGCGCATAAGATACCCCAAGTGCGCCTGATCCTATCCCAAGCAATACGTGGGGGTCGATAAAGACTTCACTAAACGAAAAGATGGCAATAATTAGGATTGTTGAAAATGGTAATGAGCATGCCAATACGTTAATTGCAAAATTAATGTCAAAGGTCGGGTTGGGATGCTCATCTTTTTCTTCCATACTATTTATGGCATTCATATGCGCAAAGGGCCAGAAACTGCAGGAACTCTGAGGAAATACTACCAACAGTAAAATCATTGCAGGTGTGAGTACTGGAAAAATATATACCAAAACTGCAGAAAACAAAAAGGTAAATCCAGATCTGCGAACAAGCATAATAAGAATAGTCTTCAATTCGCCAGATTTTATACGCACTGCCATCCCTATGAACAACAAAATAAGGGGTGTCATAATCAAACTCATTTTTGTTATGGTATTTTCTATAAAACCAGGAAGTGAACTCAAAGTAAATCCAAAACCTAACAAGAGTAAGGCCATAATTATAACCAAGTTTATAGGTTCGTTCAGCATAGAAAGTATTAAGCTTTTCAACTTACTGGATGTTGTAGATACAATTTCTTTCAAGGCTCTTGAGTTATACCAATTAACGGCTAATAAATAGAGTAGTATAAGCACGAAGATTTTATTACCTACATCCGCAAGTGCTGCCAATGCCAAGGAGTCATCACCTAGATATACAACGATAAACGGAAAACAGGACAGTCCTGGAGCCAATGAGGGCAAGAGCATTGTCAGGGTTCTTTTTTTTGGTTCTTCATGTTTTGATAGCGATACGGAAATGAAATACTTGGTAATTACTAACAGTAAAAGATTAAATGATAAGGCTAGAAAAGGATACACCAAGAGAGTTCCATTTAATTCTATTTTTAAAAGCGCAACGAAAATGGTAGCCGGCAGTGCAATACTTAATATGATTACTTTAATCCCCTTTAAATCCTGCTTTGCTACCTTTTTTTGTAATAGAAGGCCTAAAGCTATAATAATTAAAAGCTCTAAGGTTTTCTGTAAGGCATAATTCATAAGCAATAAAAATCTATGAGTAATAGGATTGATGAAATAGAATAGCCCCAAGGAGTTAGATAAAAGACGACTATCAAGGCAATTATCTTAAAGATCCAACTCCAGGGCTAATTCAAACTTAAACTAGCACTTTTTCAAGGGCTGCGGTGAACAACTTCATCTCATCCATCGTACCCATACTTACTCGGCACCAATTTTTACCATAAATTTCAAAAGCTCTTACACCAACTCCTTGCGCCATCATTTTTTCTAGAAAGGGCTTTCCGTCCATTGCTATAGGGAATATGATAAAACTTGTAGAGGAAGGAACATAGTCAAACCCCATTCTTTTAAGGTTTTCATATACATATTCCCTGCACTCCTTATTTAAACCAATAGTTTTTTCCTTAAAAGCGGTATCATCCATACTCGCCATAGCTGCATGAACAGATGGAAGGGTAATACCCATACCACCGCGTGTTACACTCTGGATAATTTCCAAGGTTTCAGGTTGGGCGACCACATAACCTACGCGTAACCCGGCCATACCTTGAATTTTGGAGAATGTGCGGGCGATCATTACATTTTTCCCTTCGTTAATAAGCGATACCATACTTTTCTTTAACCCTTCTCCTAAAAATCCCAAATAGGCTTCATCAATAAAAATCGGCACTTTTTCAGAAACGCGTGAACAGAAATCTAAAAGTTCATTATGCTCGGTAATGCTACCGGTAGGGTTGTTGGGATTACAGATGTAAATTAATTTAGTATCCGAATCGATAGCTGCTTCCATACCGGCCAAATCGTGAGACCAATCGTCTTTTAATTTAATAGGTTTCCAAGTAGCACCCGTTGCTTCTGCAACTTTTATTAAAGACATGTAGGCAGGGTCTGCTGAAATAATGTTGCCGCCTTCCTTGAAAAAGACCATAGCGGTTTTTTCCAATAAATCGGATGAACCTGGCCCCATCATTATGGATTCGGTCTTAACCCCTTCGTATGCTGCGATTTTATCCATCAATTGATATAATTCTTTCCAAGCATAACGATTTCCGTTGGACGCATACTTTTGCATGGCGGATACTGCCATGGGTGAAGGCCCTATCGGATTTTCGTTGGCGTTCAGTTTTGCCATAAGTTCTACCGGTGCCTGAGGGGCGTGAGGTAAGTATTCCTTGAAAAAAGGGGTGTAAGGAATATTCCCATGCTTATCCAATGTGATAGGTTGAGTTGGAAATGCTCCATAAGTCAAATACGGTGCTGCCATAACTCCGGCAGCGGTTAGCACACCTCTTTTGAGCCAATCTCTTCTGTTTACTGTTGATTTCATTTTGCTATGTTTAAGTTAAAATTTCTAGTTTGAATCTACTGGATCTGCGTTGGCACCGATATCCCCAGTAGCTACAATCGTAGCATCGGTTGAACTTAGACTAATGCTTACGTGTGCGTCCAATGATGTGACGGAATCGTAGAATGCGGTATCGGCAATCAGAAAAAATTTGCTGATCGATAATTCACCGGTAGTCCCGTCTACTTCGTCCAAAGTCATCATCGTTGTAGTACCCACTCCAGCAGCTCCTTCCACAAGAATTGCAGGATGTAAGACGCCATCAATGGTGTTGAACAAGGATATTTGAACCAAGGTTTGGTCTAAAGCAGTTTGCCAGAATACAATTCGTCCATTTACATTTGATCCCATAGGATCTGTAGCATTTATGGTGTATGCAGTGAAGGTATCCAGGGTTCCTCCGCCCTCGGCAACTTCTTGGGCCGACTCCAATCGTTCTAAATCGCATGAACCGAACGTAACCAGCAATACGGTAAATACACTTAACTTTTTTATATATGTCTTTATCATGTCTTTTACTTTTAGTATTCGTGAAAATTTAGAAACTTAATGTGGCCCTTACGGAATAAAAAGCACCAAGTGATCCCTGCTGTGCATTACCGTATAGGTAAAAACCCCTTTCCTCGGACCTGTATAAATCAGGGTAATTATTGAAAATATTCTGTCCCGTAAGGGTAAAGGCTAAATTCTTTGATGCTTGGTAAGTAATCCCTAGGTCTGAAGTAAACTGTGCAGAGAATGTTTGATCTGAAAATCCTTGTGTGCCAGCGCCCGGAAAGTTTTCATCGCTCAAAGTTCCTATGCCGTCGTCTATTCTAGAGATTTCACCAAAATAATTACCTCTTAACATCCCGGACCATTTTCCTAGGGTATAGGTTGCAGAAGCGATCATTTGTGTATTAGGCAAACCCTGTTCGTAGGCACCTATTATAGCGCGGTCAATATATTTAGCCTCAAGGTCTGCATCGCTTAATGCGGTATTCAGGTCAGGAATATTCGCTCCTTCAAAGGTTCTATCCGAAATTAAACCTGAGAAGTTTAAATTCAGCATTCCTTCACCAACCCTATCCGTATAGTTAGCTACGAATTCGATACCTTTTGTACTTATGTCCCCACCGTTGATTCTAAAACTTGCCAAGCCGGAATCGATCAACGGCTCTAACACGGGAGCATCCGTTGCACTAAAGTTACCTGTCTCAAAAAGTCTATCTGTAATATTGATTTGAAAAGCGTCTAAACTGATTTCCAATTTATTGAATAGTTTCGCCGTTATGCCAAAAGCCAAATTTGTGGACCTTTCTTCCTGTAACTGTCCGATACCGATAGCTTTTGCAACCTGACTACTGTTAGGATAAAGAGTTCCATCAAATGGGTCTAAATCAACAAAGAAAGTAAAGGTGTGCGAGTAATTTAATTCTTGTAAAGAAGGTGCCCTAAACCCATTACTGACCGATCCTCTAACGGCAAAATTATCAGTGATTTTATAGCGCGTGGCAAATTTTCCTGTAAATACTCCTCCAAAATCGGAATATTGTTCCGTACGAAGTGCCCCGCTAACGAACCATTTATCGGTAACATCCAATTCCGCATCCAGATAAAGTCCAGTAACAGAACGAAAGGCATTTGCTTCGTTTTCGGGTGCAAATCCTCTAAAGCATTGGCAATTTGGACTGTATTGCAACACAGGAAAAGAACTCACGCCAGCGAACGGCAATACCAAGGCATCTCCATTTTCATCAACAATGGGGTTTCCGTTTAGACCCTCCAAAGGAAAACCATCAGGGCCAATAAGTGGTTGATTATCTTCGGTGGCGGTAAAAAGACCAGCATCACCAGCAGCATAACTTTCTTCTTGTCCTCTTTCTATAATATAATTTTCTATTCTGAATTCACCTCCCACCGCAATGTTGAGTCCCGATAGCACATCTGGATAGAACTTGGAAAGGTCAAAATTAGAGGTGTTCTGAGTGAATTTGTGCGTACCCAAATCCATTACCGTAGGCGATTCTGACTGTAAACTAGCATTAAACGTATTGAATTGTCCTAAGCGTTGGGTATTGGTACCAAAGGTATTGCTGAAATCAAAGTTCCAATCGCCCAACTTGCCTTCGATACCGCCGGTAAAACCAATATTGGTCTGTGTATTGATCATTTGCGGCCTAAATCCATTGGGGTAGAGGTCAAAATTGAAACGATCTGTTTGGGCCGATCTTCGATAAAAACAACCGAAAAGATCACCTGACTTATAACCAAAATCACCAAAAGAGTAAAAATTGGTTTCAGAATCTTCGGAGAGCGGTAGTTCTAGACTGTAGGAAACGACTCCTAATACAGACGTTGGTAAACCAGCAAAAGTAGATATATCCCTAGCTGTAAGCCCTCTTGCCGCCAATAGCCCGGCATCGGTTTGGAGTTCGGATGCAAGCGCAGTATTTCCAGCAGACTGCGCCGCTAACAATTCTGGATTGGTAATAATTGGATTGCCCTGGACATCCGTTCTTTCGTTGTTCAAATAAGAACTTCCATAAGGAGTTGCACCACTAATGTTTGGCCGAATGGCCGCCTCATTTTGACGATACATCCCAGCAACGTTCAGATATCCTCCTTTTTCAAAACTTGTACCGTAGTTGATGCCAAGCTGATGTGTTATGCCATCTATCCCGTCCGTATCGTTTAGCAAGGCTTGATCGGATTCGCTAATGTTGGAATCGCTAATATCAGGATTAGAATTGGTATAAAACCCTGTGGTATAATTGGCCGTAAACCGGTTAGTTCCCTTTCGAGTTACAAAATTGATTACCCCTGCAATGGCATCTGATCCATATTGTGCCGAGGCTCCATCACGTAAAACTTCTACCCTATCTATTGCATCAAGAGGAATAAAATCCATATCTACAGAGTTGGCCGCGCTTCCCGTTGCCGTACCTATTAGTTGTGCACCGCTATGGCGTTTTTTTCCGTTGATAAGCACTAAAAGTTGATTCGGAGCCAAACCCCTTAGAGAAGGTGGGGCTACGGATGAGCTGAGGTCGCCTCCCTGTGATCGGACAGCCTGGAAAGAAGGCGCCGAAGCGACCAACATTTGTGCAACGTCCAATTGAGGCATATTTATTTGCTGCTGTTTGATGTTTATGACATCTACCGGAGCCGCGGTTTCCAATTTGGTTCGTGCCTGCCCTCTGGTGCCTACTACAATGGTTTCAGCCAATTGTTCGGCAGACTCCTCCAAGGTTACGTTAATGGTGCTTTGACCACCAATCGGAATTTGTTTGGTTCCGTAACCGAGATAAGAAAAGATTAATGTTCCAGTGCCTTTAGCTTCAATGGAATACTTTCCGTCAAAGTCAGAAATGACCCCTTTGGATGTTCCTTTGACCCTTACGTTCACTCCCGGCAAGGGGCCAGTTGCATCGGAAATTGTGCCCGACACCATTTGTTGCGCTACCATTATCGATGAGGTGCACACAAGACATAATACAAATAAAAAAACTTTCTTCATAGTCTGAGTTTTAGTTAGTTATTACTCAAAAATCCACACACAGCGCTTCATTAAAGCATCATTCCTACTTTTAAGAATGAGATTTTAGGGTATGGTCAAAAAGAAAAGTTCCGGACACTTATTCTATGCTAAAAGACAATTGTTTGAATTAACTTTTTAGCACAAACAATATTAATGAGAGTTGCACATATACTCAAATTATGAATCCTTGGTAAGTACCTTTTTTGTTGGGTTTATTGGTGACAAAGCTGCCATATCGACAGTGTTTTATAATTATTCTATTGATATGTTAGATTGTGTGTGGATTAAATTTGAAAATCTGCCCATTTGACATTTTTAGATTGGATTTAATTTTTATCATAAACCCAATTAGAGTTGGATATTTTAAAGATATCTAATCTAAAATTGTTTTTTATTAGTAAATAATCACTAAAAATTACAAAATCATAAATTATCTTTACTAAAATGGAGATTAATTTTAATTAAATAAGAATAATTTAAAAATTAATAGCTCTTAAAAAAAGATTGTAGCTGTGAAAAACAAATTAGATCAGGTAGATTTTCATATTCTGTCAATCCTTACAGATAATGCGCAAACCGCTTATACAGAGGTTGCCAAACAATTGATCATTTCTCCAGGCACTGTCCATGCAAGAATGAAAAAAATGCGGGAAATGGGATTGGTGGTAGGTGCATCCTTGAATCTGGATTACGCAGTAATGGGATGGAAGTTCACTGTTTTCCTAGGTATTTATTTGACCAAGAGTACCCTGTATAAGGAAGTGATTGCTGAACTAGTAAATATCAAAGAGGTCGTAAAGGTGCATCACGTGAGCGGTAAATATGATATTTTCATAAAATTACACACCAAGGACAGCATTCATTATCGCGATATATTTCAGAATAAAATACTGACTATAAACGGAATCAAGGGTGTGGAATCCTTTATCTCGGTGGAGCAAAACCTGAATAGACATATCGATTTCCACGACGACATGGCGTAGTATGATAATTGTCATATTTTCTGATACATTTCAACTTTACCTTTGTCACAAATCGTATAGTTAATGTGCAACCTCATCCAAAAATATAATGTCCCAGGCCCTAGATACACCAGTTACCCTACGGTGCCTTACTGGGATATAGATTCCTTCTCAAGTAAAAAATGGGAGGCTTCCGTTCAAAAAAGCTTTTCGGAATCCAATAGTACCGAGGGAATCAGTCTGTACATACATCTGCCCTACTGCGAAAGCATGTGTACTTTTTGCGGTTGCCACAAACGAATTACCAAAAGGCACGAGGTAGAGTTGCCCTACATCCAATCTGTACTAAAGGAATGGGATTTATATTTAGCCCTATTTCCGGAAAAACCTATTATCAAAGAGTTGCACCTTGGTGGTGGTACCCCTACGTTTTTTAGCCCAGAAAATTTAACCCTTCTTATTGCAGGTATTTTGTCGAAATCCCAGAAGGCAGAAACCTATGATTTTAGTTTTGAGGGCCACCCGAACAATACCACAAAAGAACATTTACAGGCATTATACGATGTGGGCTTTAGAAGGGTAAGCTATGGCGTGCAGGATTA
>CAYGUY010000014.1:0-30347 GCA_964353165.1 uncultured Maribacter sp. | reverse complement strand
ATGGATCATTTTGCTTTGAAGACAGATTCACTGTATTCATCTTCTATGGAAGGACGTTTACATCGAAATTTTATGGGGTATACGGCTTCCAAAACTAAACTAATGATTGGTTTGGGTGTCTCAAGTATTAGTGATAGTTGGTATGGTTTTGTCCAAAATATCAAGGATTTGGAGGAGTATCAACGGCTTGTATCTAATGATGTTATCCCCGTATTCAAAGGACATTTGCTTACTCGGGAGGACGAAATTATTCGTAAGCATATTCTAAATCTTATGTGTGGAATGGAGACTTCTTGGTTTAATGACCAGATGCTTTTTCCTGACTTGCCAATTGTCTTAGGAAGATTAGATAAGATGCAACAAGATGGTCTGATAGAGACCCATATGCGGCAGCTGAAGGTAACCGAGAAAGGACGACCTTTTGTACGCAACATCTGTATGGCCTTTGACTTACGATTACATAAAAAAATCCCGGATACCAGATTGTTCTCAATGACGGTCTAAGCATTTTATTAACCTAAAAATTTACCATTATGGAAAATATTGTAGTACCTATTGATTTTTCTAATCAATCAGAATATGCTTTCAAAGTAGCGGCCTCCATTGCCAAAAAACACAAAGCAACCTTGTATGCGCTTCACATGTTGGAGCTTAACGAAGCTTTGATATCTTCTAACGAAAACTTTCATCCAGAACAAATGGTATTCTTTATGAAGCTGGCGGAAAAGCGCCTAAAGGAATTTCTGGATAAGCCATATTTAAAAGATGTTAACGTAATTCCTATCATAAAACATTTTAAGGTGTTTAGTGAAATTAGCAATGTAGCCAAAGAACATAGCGCAGATTTAATCGTGATGGGAAGTCATGGCAGCGACGGACTGAAAGAGATTTTTGTAGGCTCCAATACTCAAAAAGTAGTAAGGCATTCGGATATTCCGGTATTGGTCATTAAAGACGAAATAGACGATTTTGACCCACAACAAATGGTATTCGCCTGTGATTTAAAAGAAGAAAATATCCATGCTTTTCAACGTGCTAAATACATAGCCGAGGTCTTTGCAACAGAACTCAGGTTAGTCTATATAAACACGCCTGGCGATGCTTTTTTGAGTACTTCAGAAATACAAGGAAAAATTATTTCCTTTTGTAATAAAGTTGGCTTTGACCTACTCGTTGCTATATATAACGACTACTCCGTTGAAAACGGAGTGCTAAATTTTGGTGCAGAGAGCAATGCAGATTTAATTGGTATTCCTACCCATGGCCGCAAAGGTATTTCTCATTTCCTTTTAGGCAGTATCGGTGAGGATGTTGTCAACCATTCCAAACTACCAGTGGTAACCTTTAAAATATAATATTATACTAGTTTCATATTAATAGGATCCCAATCTACCGGCTGCCTTTTAAGGTAGCTTTCATTTGCCAACAAAGCGGCACCAGCTGCCCTAAGTCCAAAAGTTGGGTCCTGTATTACACTACTGTTATTGCGAATAGCCGTGAAGAAATTATTGAAATGGTCATAATGTCCACCTCGGTACTCACTAGGTGCTTGCCAAGTTGTAGTGCCCGTACTTAGCGATTTTCCTCTGGAGGACACTATAGAATCAGCATACTCAGTTTTGATTTTTTTCTGTGTTTCTTCTGTAAACGCAATTAAAGAATACCCACCTGGCACCATACCTAATTTAGAACGCTTTACGCTCACTTGATTTTGACCTACTTCCATTTCTCCTTCGGTGCCTATCAATTTAAATCCGCCACCACCACCATTTCCGGCAATGAAATTAATTCGGAATGCAGCGTTAAAAGCAGCGTGGGTTTCTGTTTTGGGATAATCATATAGGGTAATGGTAACATCAGGCACATCTCGGCCATCGTTCCAATACCTAAGACCTCCTGTAGCCAAGGCCCTATTTGGCCCTTGAGAACTAATAACATGGTTAAGCGTTGAAAACGCGTGTACAAAAAGATCTCCTGCGACACCGGTACCATAATCTTGATAGTTTCGCCATCTAAAGAATCGTTTTAATTCATAAGGCACTTTAGGTGCCGAGCCTAAAAAACTATCGAAGTCTATTGTATTTGGATTAGCGTCCGGCGGTATAGGATATTGCCAAGCCCCTTCTGCAGAATAACGGTCATTATACATATCCAACATTACAATATCACCAATTGCACCATCTTCATATAATTGCTTTGCCTTTTCGTTTCCTAAAGAAGACATTCCTTGACTACCAACCTGGCATATTTTGCCGCTTTCTTTTTGTACAGTAATAATTTCTTGTCCCTCTTCATATTTTTGCACCATAGGCTTTTCACAATACACATGCTTACCTGCCTTTAAGGCATCAATAGTTATTTTCTGATGCCAATGATCAGGAGTTGCAATAATTACCGCATCTATATCTTTACGCTCTAATAGTTTTCTATAATCCCGTGTGGTGTAGATGGCATCTCCCCATAATTCCTTCGCCCGGTCTAGTCGCCCTTCGTAGAGGTCGCAAACCGCCACCAGTTCTACTCCGCTAACACCTAGTGCAGCGGTGGTATCATAAATTCCTTGTATGCCTGAGCCAATTAGAGCTAAGTTTATGCGATCGTTTGGATGGTAGTATAGGTCGGTATATGACCTAATAAGGGGTATTTTTTGTTCGTAATCAGTTGCAAACAACAATGGAGAAGCAGTAATGGCCGCTGTGGTAAGTGACGCTTTTTTGAGGAAAGACCTTCTTGATGTATTGTTTTTCATTGCGTTGGCTTTATTCATATTGCTTTACCTACGAAAATAACCATTTTGTTGGTACTTATGAAGTTGTTCTTTTAATGATTATTTATGATTTCATAGGCAGTTTATCGATTTCTAGGCTGTAATTTTACAGACTGATAAAACGTGAAAATTGATTTTAGATTTAATTATAGCAATGCTTTGGAGTCTATCTCCTTTTGGGGAGGCAAAGGTGGGAATCCCTTATGGTATACTCAATGGTGTTAACATTTATCTAGTCTTTATCGGCTGCTTTTTAGCCAATGTAATGGTGTTCCCGATTATGTATTATTTTCTTACCAATATCAACAAATATCTTTTAAAATGGCATTACTATAAAAAGTCCGCTATTTACGTCGCCCGGAAGGCCAAAATTGGCTCTGGGGACAAAATAAAAAAATACGGTTTTATAGGGCTTATTTTCTTTGTTATGCTCCCTGTCCCCGGAACAGGTGTGTATGCGGGGAGTATTGCCAGTTACATTTTTAAAATGGAACAAAAGAGGGCTTTTGCGGCCAATGTTGTTGGTATTTTCTTTTCCTCCGTGATTGTTTGGGTTACTACGGTACTGGCCATGAAAGGATCGGCTTAAAACGTTATTTTTATGTTTGACACGAACGGTTATTACGGTTCAACGAATTTACTTCCTCTTCTCATACATTTTCATGAATAGCATTGTACTCATTTTTTGAGCCCGGTTCTTGGCAATCCAAGCTACTTCCCCGGTATACAGTTGGTCTATGGTCGCAAACCAAAGATTTAACCACAAACCAAAATGTTCTGAGCTTATAGTCTGATTCATTATTTTATCCACTTCTTGATGTGCTGTAACAGGATTTCCAAAGTAGGTTCGTTTTAAGAATAGTTGTGTTTCCCAGAAATTAGCAAGCAATTCCAAGTGGCTTTCCCAGTCCGTAATAATAGGGTTGAAAATAGGACCAAGTACTTTATCCTTGCGTATTTTATCATAGAAAGTACTGACCAATACGGCTACATCTTCCCTGTCTTCAATCTGTTTCTGGTTTTCCTGCATCTTTGAAGTTAATTTGGGGTACGATAAGCGATAAATAACAATTTATGGTGCTACAAGGGTTTCCAACATAAACCGATGTAAAATTTCCATTTGTGGTCGCCCCTTGCGTTTCCCTAATCTTCCAAAGACATAGAGTGCTACCCAGAGGAGCGTTAAAACGACCATGAGACCTACTTGAAAAAAATAGGACTTGTTCAAAGTTGCGCTAACATAGGCCCAAATTCCTAGAATAATGAACAAAGTGGCTACTCCAAAATGAAGGAACATAAAGAAGGTCCATAGGGTGGGGTTGGGACCAAAGAGTCCGTATAATTTGGAACTGTGCGCATCTATTTCGTTGATTTCTATATGCAACTGTGGTGTCCAGAAATTAGTTTCTTTTTTCTCGAATTTGATAAAAAGATGGTCATCTATACGTTTGACCAAAATAGGTGCCTTTTCTCCCTTTTCAAAAGCTTCCAATAAGAGTTCTTTTTTTCCGGTTAGTTCCAATTGGAATCTAGGACGTAGAACGATATCATTTGGAAGGAGTTGCATAACTTAAATCATGGATGACATTCAATTTGTGAGGAAACTACATCTAATACAGGACTGGGAGATACATACGGAATACCCAAACCTAGACCTCTAAGGATAAATAGCATACCCATTATCACAACAAATACGGGGATTAGTTTTTGTATTCGCTTTTTGGCACTTCCCTTCAAAAATCCGCTAAAATAGACAGCACTGGTCATTAAGGGAATGGTTCCCAATCCAAATAAAACCATGTAGAGGCTACCTTGTGCGACATTGCCCATAGCAATAGCGGCAAAAAGCGCCATATAGACCAGGCCGCAAGGAAGGAATCCGTTTAAAACTCCAATCGTCAGAAAAGTATCAGGGGTTTTCTTTTTCAGTTCCTGGCCTAAACGACTTTTTACTTTTGAGATGATTTTATAAACGGGTTTGGAAAAGTTGTATTTGGCAAAGGTCTTTGCGGGAATCAGTACGACGAGAATCATTAAAACACCTATTGCAATTGAAAGTTTTTGTTGCATCCCAAAAACATAAAGTCCTTTTCCTAAAAGACCGAAAACTAGACCAATAGTTGCGTATGACAGCAGCCTGCCGATATGATATAAGGCGACCTGACCAACTTTTTTTATGGGGTTTTGCTGATCTACGGGTAGCATAAATGCTATAGGTCCGCACATACCTACGCAGTGCAGACTTCCCATAAACCCCAGTAAGATGGCTGATAACAACATTTTTATTTATTTGTCACTGCGAGCGTAGCGCGGCAATCTCTTTGTCCTGCCTTTAACGTTCAACATTACTTTGTTTTAGCAACTAATTTTCTTTATTTCAATTTTAATCTTTGTGTCCAGCGAAGAACTCTTACTTACGACGTCTTGATACTTTTTTCAATAGGTTATACTCTCTTTCTGCAAATAATCCTCGCCTTCATAGGTCCAGGTTATTTTAATGTCCCATCGACCATCCAACAAACGTTTGTCAGGTATGAGCAAATTTGTGTTGGATAAACTTACGGGTAAGTCAAAATCCAATTGCTTATTAGATGGTCTATATAGGGACACTTTACCTTGTGCTTTTTTAAAATCAATAGTTAAAGGAAAACGCAAGAGTAGGCCTTCCGTTGTTTTTTCCAGAGTGATTTTTTCGTGTTTATTGGCATTGATCTCTGCATCCAACTCGGTTTGATGGTTTAATGCATCTTTATAATAGTCTTCCGTTACCAAGTCATGATTGGCCTTACTATCCATGTTCATTCGCACGACAAAGAATAGGATAAAGCTAATAAACGCAACAAAAGAAAGTACTATTCCCGTTCCCCAGTTAATTCTCATAATTTTATTTTTTTATTCCCTAGAAGTAAGGAATCTGTTATTATTTTATAGAGGTAAGTAGATAAATACCTACTGTTTAAACATTTTAACTTATCTAAAATTAATTAAATATGTTAAGTGACAGTTTGAGCGTGGTCGAAAACCAGTTAAAACAAAATAGGCCTTAGACTGGACTCAAACTGACATTTTATAATCAAATAGGTAAATACCTAATAGACCTATATTATTCTAATTATAACTCCGCGGAGCCAAAAAGGCCGTCAATGTTGTCTCTATCAGTTTATCTCCACTATAGACACCTACCTTTACTTTTTCCTTATCGCTTTTTACATCGGCATTGTGTATTTCTATGAACATGGTGCCTTCGGATAAACCTTGGGCGGGGACTGCAAACTCGTCTTTACGGACCATTTTTATTTCTCCGTCGTGTGATAGGAGTTTAAAGCTAACATCCTTAACCTCATCCGTTGTTTTATTGATAAGCTTAAAGGTATAGACATTGCTTATGATATCGCCTTCCTTATGCTCGTACAATTGTCCTGGTAGCCTTAGGATATTTGCCTCCAAATCGTTCCTTAGAAATAACATTCCTATAAGGATGCCTGTTAGGATAATCAATACGGCACTATAGCCCTTTAATCGAGGTGTGAATTTGAATTTTTCCTTTTTGGTGATTTCGTTCTCACTGGCATAGCGAATTAGGCCTTTGGGCAGATTCACTTTTTCCATAATGGTGTCGCACTCGTCTATACATGCCGTACAGTTTACACATTCCAATTGCGTTCCGTTTCTAATATCTATTCCTGTTGGGCATACATTTACGCATTGAAAACAGTCTATACAGTCTCCATTGCCCAAGGCTTCTCGATCTTCGTTTTTCCGCCATTTTTTTCTACCATTCTCCCCTTCACCTCTCCTATGATCGTAAGCGACCACTATAGATTTATTGTCCAACAACACCCCCTGCATTCTGCCGTAAGGGCATGCGATGATACAAACCTGTTCCCGGAACCAGGCGAAAACCCAGAAGAATACTGCGGTAAAAATCAATAGTGCTATAAGCGTAGAAAGATGTAACAAAGGACCGTCCGAAATGTAAGCCATAAGTTTGTCGCTCCCTATTAAATAGGCCAAAAAGACGTTGGCTATTATAAAGGAAATGATGAAAAAGATAATCCATTTGAGCGCTCTTTTCTTTATCTTTTCAGTGTTCCAGGGTTGTCTATCCAGTTTAATCTGTGCTCCCCTGTCACCATCTATCCAATACTCTATCCTGCGAAATACCATTTCCAAAAAAATGGTTTGCGGACACATCCATCCACAGAAAATGCGACCAAATGCGACAGTAAACAAAGCAATGAAAATAACCCCAATAATCATGGAGATTACAAAGAGATGAAAATCCTGGGGCCAAAACGGGAAACCAAATATGTTGAAACGGCGTTCCAGCACATTGAACATAAGAAACTGATTGCCTCCTATTTTAACAAAAGGCGCGGCAAGCAGGAAAGCCAATAAAAAATAACTGACATATTTACGATAGTTATACCATTTACCACTGGGTTTTTTAGGAAAAACCCATGCTCGCTTACCATCTTCAGCTATGGTTCCTATGGAATCTCTAAAATTATCTTGGTCCTGTGACATTGTGGCCCCCTAACCCCCAAAGGGGAATTTTATAAGGTGTTTTTGTTTGTTATAAACTTCAGTTTAGTGCTACCGTGGTGGAATCAGTGGCCATCACCGTAGAATCTTTTTCTACTGCCGGCTTTTCCTCTTTTGGAGCATTTGGATCTACCCAAATATCGCCCTCTGCAGCTTTAGGATTGGCTGCGGTTTTTCCTTGAAAGGTTAGCACATAACTGGCTACCTGAGCCATTTCCAAAGGTTTTAAGCTTTGCTTCCAAGCTACCATTCCTTTACCGTCCCTACCACCTTCTGAAATGGTGTTGAATACATTTTTAATACCACCGCCTAAAATCCAATTGGCATCGGTTAGGTTGGGGCCAATTCCACCACCACCATCGGCCATGTGACAGACTACACAATTAGTTTCAAATATGCCTTTACCAGCGCTAATATCAGAGGCATCAGTTAACAATTCCACAGTATTTACATCAACCAGATCTTTAGCATTTTTCTTGTACTCCTCTATCTCCGCTTGGGCTATAGAAAGTTCTGTCAGGTATTCTGTGTCTTGGTCGTAATCCCCGAATACATGAAACCGAACCAAATACACCACACCAAATATGATGGTAGCGTAAAACATATATACCCACCATGGAGGTAACTTATTGTCCAATTCTCGAATTCCGTCGTAATTGTGATCCAATATAATTTCGGTTTCAGCTTCCATTGGCTTGGAACCCAACAGTTTTTTGTAGATTTCCTTACCCCATGTCCATTCCCATCGTTTGGCAGAAGCCGCAACATAGCGTTCTTTTGCCTCATCGGTTAAGGTTTGGAACATCACGTTTTCAATAGCTCCTAAAATAACTTCTATTCCAATTAACAACAACAGGATAAACACGAGAAACAAGGAGGCTATTGGATAGGCAATAAAGGCAGGTTGGTCTCCAGAATCAATGAAATACTCCATTAACCCAAAGACTGTAAAAAACAGGAGTGGAATCCGTATCCACCAAGGAGACATATTTTTCATAATTCTAGGTTTTGTTGGTTGTTGTTATCTAATGGAAGTTCGCTTACTTCTTTAATATATTCTTTGGATGCGGTAAACACCCATGCAAAAAGCACGACAAAAAAGATGAAGAAAATTAAGAGCGATATCATTGGATAGGTGGCAACGCCATCTATACTTTCCATATATCCTTTTACAAATTTTAACATAATATTTTAGATTTTAGAGGTAAGCATCAAGAGACAAGACTTAATCTTTTGGTCTTGGCTCTTGGCTCCAGACTCTTGGTTCTATATTTTTATTTATTTTCTGATAGTAATTCGTCCGTTTCCTTTATTTTGATATCCGTTCCTAGACGTTGTAGGTAGGCGATCATAGAAACTATTTCCCTGTCTCGCATTTGTACGAACTCGGTTCCGTTTTCGGCAGCTGCTTTTTTGGATGCCTCATAGCTGCTTGCAAAATCCGGATTTGAGTACAGGTTCATCTCGATTTGGGTTGCCTGTTCGTCCATGAGCGCATCTGCATTTACAATCTGATTATCTGTGTAAGGCACTCCAAGGCTTACCATCGCTTCCATCTTGGTCTGTATGTTACCACGATCGTGTTCATTGTTTATCAACCAAGAATAGGATGGCATAATAGAACCTGACGAAGTGCTTTGTGGGTCGTAAAAATGATTGAAGTGCCAGTTATCCGAATACTTTCCGCCAACCCTTAATAAATCCGGGCCGGTACGTTTACTGCCCCAAAGGAAAGGATGGTCGTAGACGAACTCCCCAGCTTTGGCATATTCGCCATAACGTTCTACCTCACTACGGAAAGGCCGTACCATTTGGGAGTGACAACCCACACAACCTTCTCTAATGTAAAGGTCCCTTCCTTCCAGTTCCAAAGGAGTATATGGTTTTACGCTCGTTATGGTAGGGATATTGGACTTTACCAATATCGTGGGCACAATTTGTATGATACCACCAATTAAGATAGCCACCGTAGCTAAGATGGTAAGTTGAATTGGCTTACGCTCCAACCAGGTATGAAAGGTTTCACCAGAAGTTCTCTTGCTAGAAACGCGAGTAAGCGCTGATGCCTCTGCAAGTTCATCCTCTACTTTTTGTCCGCTTCTAATGGTAACAACTACATTGTACACCATAACAAGTGCACCGATGATATACATACTGCCGCCTATGGCCCGCATCCAGTACATGGGCATAATTTCATTTACGGTTTCCAAGAAGTTGCCGTATACCAAAGTACCATCCGGATTAAAATCTTTCCACATTAAGGCTTGTGTAAATCCTGCAACATACATTGGCAAAGCATAAAGGATAATACCCAAAGTACCTATCCAGAAGTGGAAGTTAGCCAGGCCAACAGATGCCAATCTTGTCTTGAACATTTTAGGTACCAACCAGTAAATCATACCAAAGGTCAAAAATCCGTTCCAAGCCAATGCGCCAACATGTACGTGAGCAATAATCCAATCACTAAAGTGTGCAATCGCGTTCACATTTTTCAAGGACAGCATAGGCCCTTCAAAGGTGGCCATACCATATCCTGTAATGGCGACTACCATAAATTTCAGTGTTGGATCGGTTCGTACCTTATCCCATGCACCACGTAAAGTTAATAGACCGTTGATCATACCACCCCAAGAAGGAGCAATCAACATTACTGAGAAAGCAACACCTAAGTTCTGCGCCCAATCTGGTAATGCCGAATACAATAAGTGATGTGGTCCTGCCCAGATGTATATAAAAATCAATGACCAGAAGTGTACAATCGATAATTTATAAGAATATACAGGTCTATTTGCCGCTTTGGGCACAAAGTAATACATCAACCCTAAAAACGGAGTAGTCAAAAAGAAAGCTACTGCGTTGTGGCCGTACCACCATTGCACCAGAGCATCCTGCACACCTGCGTATACCGAGTAACTTTTTAGTGCCGCAACAGGAAGCTCCAAACTATTGAAAATATGTAGTACTGCAACGGTAACAAAAGTGGCCACATAAAACCAGATAGCTACATACAAGTGACGCTGCCTTCTTTTGATCATGGTTCCAATAAGGTTTACACCGAAGGCAACCCAAACCAAAGCTATGGCAATATCTATAGGCCATTCCAATTCAGCATATTCCTTAGAGGTTGAATACCCTAAAGGCAAGGTAATTGCAGCGGCTACAATAATCAGTTGCCAACCCCAGAAATTAAACTTACTAAGGAAATCACTGAACATCCGCGCCTTGAGCAGCCGTTGTGTAGAATAATAAACACCGGCAAAAATAGCATTACCCACAAATGCGAAAATCACAGCATTTGTATGCAATGGTCGCAAACGGCCAAAACTTAACCAGGATATACCGTCGGTCAAGTTGGGAAACATAAACATAAATGCCAGCAATAGGCCGACGGACATTCCTACGATTCCCCATATCATGGTAGCGTAGATGAAATTTTTTACGATCTTGTTATCGTAATAGAACTGTTGTACTTCCATAGTTGATTAGTTATTTTGTTTTGCTTGGTCTAAATCCGTTGGGTGTTCGCCTAATTGTGATTTTACCAGTTCATCCTCAAAAAGCATACGGACAGATGGTGTATATGAATCATCATACTGACCATTTCTTACCGATACAATAAAAGCGATGAAAAACAAGATGGCTACAGTTATACTGATCGCCAACAACACATATATTACACTCATACCTACCTGAATTATTATGTAAAACTAATGGGATGACCTTTTAAGAAATATGACATTTGTCAGGTTTACCGATTATTTTAATTTTTTACCTATAAAATTTGTCATCAACGTTGTGAATCCCACTACGCTGATGGAGCTAAGCGGCATTAATATAGCAGCAATAACGGGTTCTAACTGGCCCGTTACCGCAAAATAGAGACCAACCACATTATAAGCCAAGGACAGTACAAAGCTCAGTTTAATGATCTTCATCGCTTTCTTGGAAGCTAGTATGTATCCATATAATTCTGTAAATTTTGAAGCATCCAAGATGCCGTCGCAAGCGGGAGAAAACACATTTATATTTTCAGAAATCACAATACCCACCTCTGCCTGTGCCAAGGCACCCGCATCGTTCAGTCCATCACCTATCATCATAACTTTTTTACCTTGCATTTGAAGTGTTTCAATAAAGCTGAGTTTGTCCTTAGGCTTTTGGTTAAAGTAGAGCGGCGTAAGCTTAGGCAGTAAGGCCTGCAAACGCGATTTTTCGCCCTGGTTGTCACCTGAAAGTATGGCCAAACTCATGGTTTCTCCCATATCCTTGAAAACTTGCGAAACTCCTTCCCGATACTGATTGTGAAAAACATACTTTCCGCGATACTCCGCGTTGTTTGCTATGTGAACGGCGGTATCCAATGAATTGATCGGTTTTGAATTTCCCACAAAATCTGCAGAGCCTATTTTTATATGGTCGTTTCCCTTGCAGGCAGCCAATCCTTTTCCCAGATGCTCGTCATAGTAATCTAGAGTTATAATGTTCTGTTCCGATAAAATATTGTACAGGGTCCTGCTCAACGGATGATTGGATGCTCGTAAGGTGTTCTTTAATAAAGAGGCCTCTTCCGCAGTCAAGGGCATACCCTCATAAGTGGCCGTGCTTTCCTTTATGGTGGTAATCGTTCCTGTTTTATCGAATATGGCCGTATCTATTTTAGCCAGTTGCTCTATGGTCTGCGTATCTTTTAAGTAGAACTTTTTCCTCCCGAAAATGCGAAGCATATTGCCTAATGTAAAGGGTGACGCGAGGGCGATAGCGCAAGGGCAGGCAATAATTAATACTGCCGTAAAAACGTTCATGGCTCTACTGGGGTCTACAAAGAGCCAGAACCCGGCAGCCAAAATGCCAATGGAAAGCACACCTATGGTAAAGCGTTTTCCGATACTGTCGGTTATCGTTTGGAATCGGGTAGCCTTATCGGTCTGAAAAACAGCGTTGCTCCACAGTTGCGTTAAATAACTCTGGGAAACGGATTTTAGGGCTTCCATCTCCACCGCACCTTGCACTTGTTTTCCGCCTGCGAACAATTTATCCCCTGACACTTTTTTTACAGGTTCTGATTCGCCTGTAACAAAACTATAATCTATCCACGCGGTGGCGCTTATCAGAATACCGTCTACAGGAATAATTTCTTCGTTACGGATTAGTAAACGGTCTCCTTTTGCTATCTCATGAACCTGTACGCTCTCCTCTTTGCCCTGTGCCGATATTCGCGTAATCGCAATAGGAAAATAGGATTTATAGTCCCGCTCAAAGGAAAGAAACGAATATGTTTTTTGTTGAAAGAATTTGCCCAGTAACAGGAAGAAGACCAAACCGGTCAAAGAATCAAAAAAACCCGGTCCCCAATCGAAACTAATTTCCAAAGTACTGCGAACGAACAAGACTAGAATTCCCAAGGCTATAGGAACATCAATATTTAATAATTTAGATCGTAGTCCTTTATAAGCCGATATAAAATAATCCGCCCCCGCATAAAAAACAACAGGTAAGGAAAAGATAAACATCAGCCACCGAAAAATATCCTGATATTCATTTAACCAGAATTCACCGCCCGATACACTGCTCGATGAGAGGTCCAAATAATCTGGAAAGGATAAAAACATAACGTTGCCAAAGGCAAATCCTGCAACTCCTAATTTATAGATCCGGCTCCTGTCCTTGGTCTTTTTATCATTGTCGAAATCGTTCATTGAAATATTGGGTTCGTACCCAATTCTTGCCAATAAGGTTGCAATAGCCTTTAAGGAGGTCTTTTGGCTGTTGTAGTTAATACGCACCGTTTTTTTAGGAAAATCTACTTGGGAGCTGCTGATAAAAGGGTTCAGCTTATTCAAATTCTCTAAAATCCAGATACAGGAGCTACAATGAATATGAGGAATGTACAGGTTCGCAATCTGAAGATCGCCGTCGTTGAACTCCGTTAATCGTTCAACGATGGCGGGCGTGTCCAGAAAATCGTATTTTCCTTCTATTTCTATTGGCGTTGCCCCGGCATTTTGTTGTAGGTCATAATAATAGGATAGGTCATTGCTCGAAAAAATCTCATATACAGTTTTGCAACCGTTACAACAGAAACTTTTTTCGTCAAACGCGATTACCACCCTACCACAGTCATCACCACAATGATAACAGGTTTGTTTATCCATAACATTTTGCTTATACCTTTGGCAAAGGTGCTGATTGTCCGATATTTAAAATATGACATATGTCAGGTTTTAATATTTGGCTTACCGTTAACTTTGTGTGAGATAAAACCAGATGTATATGGCCACTTGTGACCTTAGTAATGCCAAGCAACTTAATTTTCTAACAAATCTTTCGGATATTGAAAAGGAAAGACTGCGTTCCAACACAATATCTAAAAAAGTGCGAAAGGGAACAGTTATTTTTTGCGAGAACGATTTGTTACAGTCTCTTTTTTGTATACGAGATGGTGCTTGTAAATTTTCTGTAATCGATGACCGTGGAAAAGAAATCGTGACCGATCTTTTGGGCAAGGGAGACCTTATGGGACGACGCTCCATGATTTCCAAAAAAGGGGCGCTTGTTACGGCAACAGCTATTGCGGATACCACCCTTTGTTGTATCGACAACGAATCGGTATACAATGAACTTTCACAGAACAATGGACTTTATGCGGACGTACTTAAAGGTTTTATTTCCGATAAGGAAGAGCAACATTTAAAAATGGGACTCTATGAAAACAGAAAGGGTGTCAAAAACCGACTTGCGGGACTGTTGTTGTATCTCAAGGAAAAATTTGGCGCTGACAAAGAGGGTTACCTGTCGGTATCCTTAAAAAGGGAGGATATGGCCAACGTTCTGGGTACTTCTAGTGAATATATTATTTCCTTATTGGCTAGGTTTAAGAATGAAGGGGTTATTCGTCTTAAGAAAGGAAAAATAGGGATTATCTCAGATTTGGAACTTAGAAAGAAATTATAACTAGAAATCGCCAAAACCTATAATTTTTAAGGTCATATATTTTCGCTAACCTGTATTTTTACATCGTCAGCTAAAACTTTTTAGATATGGAGCAAGAAGAAATGCATAGTCGCTGTGAAAACTGTATTGTGCGGCAGTTCAATTCATTGCGAGCTATGACAAAAGAGGAGCTCAAAAGGGTTTCAGATTCCAAGGTCAGTAAAAAAATTAAAAAAGGGGAGGTTATTTTCCAAGAAGGGGATAAATTGAACGGGGTATACTGTGTTCGCGATGGCGTATCCAAATTAGCTAAATTAAGCCCTAACGGTAAGGACCAAATCGTAAAATTGGCATCTAAGGGAGAGGTTATAGGTCAACGCTCGGTTATTGTTGAGGAGCAGGTAAATTTGAGTGCTACGGCAGTGAACGACATGGAGGTCTGTTTTATACCAAAAGAAGGTATCGTAAATACCTTAAATACCAATCCTAATTTCTCACTGGAAGTCCTACGTCACTTGGCACACGAACTAAAGGAAGCGGACGACGTTATCGTAAACATGAGCCAAAAAAACGTAAAACAGCGTATTGCAGAGGCTTTTATTTACCTGAAGAACAATTTTGGGGAAGATACAGATGGTTTTTTACGGCTTGTCCTGTCCCGCGAGGATATCTCCAGTATCGTGGGCACTGCAACGGAGTCGTGTATTCGGGTCATTTCGGAATTTAAGAAAAAGGGACTTATCAAAACTTCTGGCAAGAAAATAGGCATTGCCAACGAAAAACAACTGCAGGATTTAGTAGATGGTTTTTAACAGGAGGTAAATCAAAACCTGATATTTATCATAGTTTGTATTTAGGGATAGGTCTAATTTTACATCAGTAATGTACTGAGATTAGATGAACCCTATCTGTTGAAAACGACGCCGAAACAGGATTCGTGGTTAAATACAGCAACCTTTAAAAGGGATATATTGGGTTACATGTGACATTGGCACCAAATGAAACAAACACATGAAACGAGTTTTGATTCCCACTGATTTTTCGGATAATGCTTGGAACGCAATCAGATATGCCTTATCCCTTTTTCAGAACGAGGCGTGCACTTTCTATTTGCTAAATACATATACCCCGGCAATAACCCATAGCAGGTTTATGGCAGCATCTATGGAAAACGGATTGCTTACCAATGCTGCTCAAAGCTCTTCTGTAAACGGATTGTCAAGATTAATTGGTAGAATCCATTCAGAATTTAACACTGAAAAACATCAATTTAAAACTATTTCCTCCTTCAGTTTTCTTATTGATGAAGTGGTAGAGACGATTGCCGAACACCAGATAGACTTAGTTTTACTAGGCACAAAGGGTGCTAGCGGCATGGAAGAGGTGTTCATGGGAAGTAATGCCGTACGCATCATCAAGGCAGTAAAGGACTGCCCAGTTTTGGCCATTCCTCAGCATTTTGATTTTGTAAAACCGACTGAAATTGCTTTTGCGACCGACTTCAATCGCTTTTATACCATATCTGAATTACAACCTTTGATTGATTTGGCCACTTCTTTTGATTCTGTGGTTCGTATTGTTCACGTCCAATATGAAATTAAAGCTTTGACCGAATTGCAATTGTTCAATTTGAGTATGCTGCGTAAGTATTTGGGCACTGTTGAGCATTATGTGCACACGGTTTCCGAATTGAATTCCGTTTCAAAAACATTGGAAACGTTTTCCTTGGAACTGGATATTCATCTCTTGGCCATGCTACATTACCAGCATAGTTATATGGAACGTTTAACAAGAGAGTCCGTGGTAAAACGTGTAGCTTTTCATACCCATACGCCTTTGTTGGTAATCCCTGAACTAAGTATGGGGAGAACGGCAAAAAAAGGCACTAAAGAAATTTCCTTCTCCAACTAAATTAGTTTTCGGCCCAAAATTGGTCTTCGGAGGGAATAGTTGCCTTCCTGCCCAAGGTCAATGGACTAAAACCATCTTTTGCAAATAAGTACCATAGTGTAGAAGAAAGGGCAGGTGCAATATCTGTATGGTCCCAAAGTAGAGTAGAACCATAGGAAGTACCATGGTTAGTAGTATAAGGAATACCTTTAGCGTTTTCAATACTACTGCTAGGGATAAACGTTTTTTCCAATTCTAGAATAATATCCGTACTTCTTCCAATGTTTCCCATTGCGTTAAAAGCAACGGCCATTTGAGCCGTACCCTCTAACCAAACCACATCTTTATCTTCATCAAAACAATAGCCCGATATAACTTCTCCGCTAAGGGTGAATTCTTGTTGGGTGAAGTATCGATCATCAGCTTGTGTAAGCACGTTGGCAGAAAATCCGTCCAATATGGCGCTGCTTAAGGAATGTAAGTCCAAGGCATAGGTGTAGCTTGGATTTTCCGGCCAGGATACAACAAGTTTATTTATCGCATCCCAGCGCTGATTTTTAATATAGCGTAGTATGTTTTTGTGAAAATCGTCAAACCCGGGTACTGCATTGAACGCTGTTATTATACCCTCTGTAACTAAGGGTATATCCGTACCATTCGTATTCGTTCCTCCAAGCAGTGCGCCGTTTTCCTGTTGTAGCGAACGTAACCATGATTCTAAATGGGCTGCTAAATTATCGTACTTAGTAGAATTATATCGCCCTTTATAATGGTTCAGTGCAATTAACAACCACGCATTGTCGCCCATCCAAATGCGCTCTCCAGCTTCCCCTTTAGTATTTCTGGTCTGATAGAACCCACCATTTGTTTCCAGTTCCGATGAAATTTTTGAATTGTAAAAATCCAACACCTTTTCTGCTTTGGTTATTTGATTTTCGTTGATAAAGAAAATAGTTGCCAATGCATTGTCATAGAGGGAAACAAAATCCGTGTGCTCTGCACTCTCCAATAATCCTGAAGTGTGCTGCATTTGATATACCCAATTTTTTACTGGATTTGTAGAAATTATAGATTCGTTCTTTACTGTATTTTGAATTTCGTTTTCTTTTAGCACCTGCAGCAGTGGTTCTTCTTCCAAGCCGTCCTTTTGGCAGGAGAAAAATAATATAGCTGTACAAAGGGTAACATAAATTTTTGATTTCATGTTCGGTAGGTATGTCATTTAGTCTTGGGACTACTAAAATACTGCCGTTACTCATGATAGTAGGGATATACCGTTTAGCGACCGCTAAACTCGTTTAAATTAGTTAGCTCCGTGGTTGGTCTTATTTTATGGTTTTTTGTCCATAAATGGCAGAGTGGGTTTTTTGTGTTTTATAGGTAAAAAAGGTATTTCGTCTTGTAAGAAAATAAAGGGTAGGACTCAATTATTAAAAACCTTTATTATCTTTGTAGTGTTGTGTTGTGTTCCAAACAGCGTTTGGAGCAAATTGTGTTGATCGGTAGATATCGATCGTAACCAATGAAAGGCTTTCCATTAAGGAAGGCTTTTTTTGTTTTCAATAGATTTATTCCTAACCCGTCGAGCGTTTGGTGCTACTATTGAGAGTAATTTCAGTTCGAGTGTTTAATTTTTCAATCTTTTCATTGTAAAATTAAATGTATAGAGAACCTTTTGGGGCAGAAAGACTTCTCGATACACCTTTTTCTCAAAAAAAGGTCGCAAAACTCACTAGAAGCGACAAATAGAAATAGTACTCCCATCAAAATCTATAATGGGTTATTCCTAAATACTATGTATAACAGTATGAATAAGAGATGCTGCCAACCTTGCGGTTTGGTTATCTATATCAAATTCTGGGTTTAGTTCCGCTATATCTAAGGCAGCCAATTTTCCAGAACTTATAATCGTCTTCAATGAGGCTAATACTACATCAGGCGTAAAACCCATTGGCGAAGGTGCACTAACTCCTGGTGCGTATGCAGAGGAAAATCCGTCTAAATCAATAGTCACATAAACAGCATCTACATTTTTTATAAAAGCCTTAATCCAAGCTTTAATTTCATTATGAAACTCTATCCTAAAGGTGTCTCGTAAGATGAATTTTACGTCCAATTCTTTTGCTGTAGTAAATAGTGCGCTGTCGTTCGCATCCTCCCGAATTCCCAAGCATAAGTAATGAAAAGGTATGTCCTCTTTTTCACAATCCTTAGCGATTTGATAGAAAGGAGTACCGGACGTGTTTCCGTTTACCGTAGCACGCAAGTCAAAATGAGCGTCAAAATTAATTATGCCTATAGATTTTGAGTTTCCGTGGTGCTCTCTAATGCCGTTAAAAGTTCCGTACGCAATGTCATGACCACCCCCTAGTATAATTGGAAAAATACCCGAATCCAGAAGTTTTTTTACGGTCAGGGAAAGTGTGTTTTGAGTTTCTTCCAAATCGCCCTCCATACAATCTATCGTACCTACATCCCAAAGACTTATCTCTGGAGCCAAATGGTTGGGAAGTTTCCCAAATTGCTTTCTAATGGCATCAGGACCGTGGATTGCTCCAACTCTACCATGATTCCGTTTTACACCTTCATCACAGGCATAGCCAAGAATTGCAATACCTTTATGAGGAGAACTTATTACCTTGGAAATATCGGAACAAGAAATCTTCTCATGTAAATACAAGTTTTTATTCGATTGCCTCCCTGAATAGCAAGACCTTGGTGTAGTAGTGTATAAGGACATATGTTTTTTCTTATCAATCTGAAAATTAACCCTTTTTTCATTATGTTAGTCTTAAACATAGTATAGCACCCGATTCATATCAAACCAAACTTATCTCACGTTGAAAAGGGTGTTAGACGTGGGTATAAATTTTAGCAGCAATTACAAACTATGGCTAATTTAAACCTAAACCAGCATTCTCTGCTGTACCTCAAATCCAATAAATGGGGACTTGCTGATTGTCCTTTTTCCTGTGGTTCTGTAAATGCAAATTTGTATAGTGAGGGTGAAAAAAGGGTGTTTTGGCGGGAAATAACAATGACCGTCTGCACTACTTTGAACTGAAATCGGGAAAAATAGGCTAGGAATTCAGATAAAGTGCCACCAGACCTTCTGGTGTTGTTACATAAATAGTCTTATTATCCCTATCCACCTTACTAATAATTTCGTCGTTAATAGGTATAAGTAATTGCTTATCCCCTTTTAGCACCTCAAAAAGTGCCTGTGCAGTACTATCGTTAACGCTTTGAACCCTTCCTATATCGCCGTGAACAGCATCTATTAGGGTAAAACCGATGATTTCATGAAAGTAAAACTTGTTACCCGTTAATTTGGGGAGCATGGTGAGTGGCAAATAAAGTGCACACCCCATAATCCGATCCGCATCGGATTCGGTTTTAACCTCCTCAAAATCAATTCGTAATAAATCCGATTTGTGGAGTCTGCATCTATCAATAAAAAATGGAACCAGGTTGTTTCCTAAAGAAACGAACACTGATTCCAAATTTTGATATATTTCGGGATCATCGGTATCTAGTTTTACAAGAACCTCTCCCTTAAAACTATATTTTGAAACGACTTTGCCCAAGTAGAAACATTCCTCCTTTTGCATATCGCCTGTATGTTATTCTTTCTCTTCAGAAGTAGTGTCTTCTGGAGTAGCTTCTTCTGCAGGTGCTTCCGCAACTGCTTCTTCCACTACAACTTCTGCAGTTTCCCCAGCAACATCTTCTGTTACTTCTTCAGCTACAGGCTCTGGAGCCAATGCAGCAGCGGCTTCAGCGGCACGTTTATCGTTTACTTCTTTCTCTGCTTTCAAGGCAGCGGCCCTGGCATCTGCTTTTTCTTTATCCAATCCCCCAACCTTAGCTGAAACAGCAGCCTCCTTTTCTTCCAACCAAGCATTAAATTTCTCTTCTACCTGTTCTTCTGTTAAAGCACCTTTACGTAAACCACCTAACAAGTGATTTTTCAAAAGAACACCTTTATATGAAAGAATTGCCCTAGCAGTATCGGTTGGTTGTGCACCATTCTGTAACCACTGTACAGAACTATCCACATTCAGCTCAATCGTAGCTGGGTTGGTATTAGGGTTGTAGATGCCTAATTTTTCCAAGAATTTACCATCTCTTTTCGCTCTTGCATCTGCTGCAACTACCCAATAGAATGGTTTTCCTTTTTTACCGTGTCTTTGTAATCTAATTTTTACTGGCATATCACATTAATTTGTAGGGTGCCCGACCCTTGATTATTAATTCTTTTTAGATTTCCCTCTTAAAGGGCTGCAAATATAGTTATTAATTTGATGTGCGAGAATGAAAATCAAAAAAAGTAAACCGAATAATCCTAATTTCATTCCCTTTCCGCCAATTGGTCCTTACCTCTAACAAGTTTAGCTTCGTGTTGTAACACCAAATCCCATATTTCGTCAAAAATAGCAGGATGTTTATCTGAAATATCGAAGCGCTCACCGGCGTCAAAAGCAACGTTATACAATAATGGTGTTTCTTGTTCTACCCGCTCGCCGAACTGCCCATAAGCACCTTGTGTACTAAAATGTGCTTTAAAATTTCCCAGTCGTACTGCAAACAATTCCGACCCCCTATAAAAGAACATGTTTTCCCTAGGACTTGACTTGCCCTCCAGCAAGGTTGGAGTTAAATCCAAACCATCAATAATTCTATCCTTTGGTATGGAACTACTGGCCATGGTGCTGAATGTGGTAAACAAATCCAATGTTGATCCTAGTTCTGAAACTACTCCTGGCACTATAAATCCAGGACCCCAGAAAATGGTCGGCGCTCGCATACCACCTTCCCATGTTGTTCCTTTCCCGGCGCGTAACGGACCTGCGCTACCTCCATTATTTTTAAAAGGTAGCCAAGGTCCGTTATCCGAAGTAAAAACAACGATAGTATGCTCGTCCAACCCTTTAGCCTTTAAAGCTTCTAATATCTTCCCTACTCCATGATCTATCTCTTCCACTACGTCGCCGTACAATCCTCGCGTACTCTTACCCTTAAAATCTTCCGAAGCAAAAAGTGGTATGTGTGGTAAATTATGCGCCAAGTATAAAAAGAAGGGGCTGTCGCCCTGTTTATTTATAAAACGAACCGCCTCATCCGAATACCGTTTTGTAATACTATTTTGGTTTGCAGGTCTTTCTATAATCGTTGTGTCCCTGAGCAAAGGCACATTGAAATGTGTTGTTTTAATTGAATCATTTGGCTGCACCCAGTAATCGGAATATCCCTTATTAACGGACACCATGTCCATATCATTCGAATAGGGAATTCCATAGTACGTTTCAAAACCATGGTTAGTAGGTAAAAACTTGGCTTTATGCCCTAAATGCCATTTGCCAATGGCTGCCGTGGTATAGCCTACTTTCTTTAGTTGCTCCGCTAGGGTAATCTCAGAAGTTGGTAATCCGTTTTTAGAATTTGGAAATAAGACTCTCACCGTAGTACTTGCCATACCACTGCGGACCGGAAGCCTACCCGTTAACAAACCGGCCCTGCTTGGGGTACAAACACTAGCGGCCGCATAAAAGTTCGTCCATTTTTGACCCTCAAAGGCCATACGGTCCAGATGCGGTGTTTTTATAGAGGGATTTCCGAAGACGCCCAAATCACCATATCCTAGGTCATCGGCAAAAATGATAATGAAGTTTGGTTTTTTTGTTTTCAGCTCTTGACCGTAAGCGGACAGCGTACTACCATGGCATACCAATACAAAGAACATAACCCACGTAATTATACAAAGATTATTTTTCATAATTATGTTGCTTAATTTGACTTCGTAAGATACCGAATATAAGAATTCTTAATTAGGGTTAATAACTCTTCGTAACTCCTCTTTCTAAAACAAGTCCCTTTACTTAATTTTATCTCCCTTCTTTTCAAGAGTCCAACTCTGAAAATTTCGGACACACTAATCGCCAAGAACTAGCACTATGTACCTCATCTTCGATACCGAAACCACTGGCCTTCCAAAAAACTGGAACGCCCCCTTTACCGACACCGACAACTGGCCGCGCTGTATACAGATTGCATGGCAATTGCATGACGAGATGGGAAGGGTCATAGGACACGAAGACTATTTGGTGCGCCCAGACGGCTTTAACATTC
This sequence comes from uncultured Maribacter sp., assembly GCA_964353165.1. GTDB lineage: Bacteria > Bacteroidota > Bacteroidia > Flavobacteriales > Flavobacteriaceae > Maribacter. Next base: position 8,086 of record CAYGUY010000014.1, on the reverse strand, counting down.
CCTACGATGCAGAGCAGATTCATGGTATTTCCACAGCTTTGGCAGAGCAACAAGGCATAGCCCTGAGCGAAGTGTTAGAAAAGTTCAACGCCGCGATGGCGAAGACCAAATTTATTGTAGGCCAAAATGTAGGTTTTGACCTTAATATTATGGGAGCGGAATTCCACCGTTTAGGGATTGAAAATCCATTGCACGATTTACCTGTCTTGGACACATGTACGGAACATACTGCGCAATTGTGCCAGATTCCCGGAGGGCGTGGTGGGAAGTTCAAATTGCCAACGCTAACCGAACTCCATCAACATTTATTCGGAAAACCCTTTGGTGAAGCGCACAATGCAACGGCGGATGTAGAAGCAACAACCCGCTGCTTTCTAGAATTGGTACGTTTACGACAGTACACCGCGGAACAATTGGATGTGCAACCGGATTATTTTAAGAATTTCTCGGAAGCCAATCCACAGGAGATACAACTTATTGGCCTAAGGCATATCAACCTTAAAAAAGCATCCAAAAAGATTGCTGACGCCCTTTGGGATAAAGATACTGGTGGTGTTAGCCAGGCAGAAATAAAGGAAAACATAAAAACGCTCGAAGATGCAACTTTTGTGCACCTTCACAACCATTCCCAGTTTTCGGTACTACAGTCCACCATCAATATTAAATCTTTGGTAAAAGCCGCAGCTGATAACGATATGCCGGCCGTAGCCTTAACGGACCATGCCAATATGATGGGCGCCTTTCATTTTGTAAAGGAGGTAGGCATCCACAACAAAGCGGTACGCGAAAAAAATAAGGAAGCGCTTGAGCAAGGCGAAGAAGCTGCGGCCCAAGAAATAACCCCGATCCTTGGTTGCGAGTTTTTTGTTTGCGAGGATCATACCAATAAAAATGTAAAGGATTACGGCTACCAAATCGTACTCTTGGCAAAGAACAAGAAAGGCTATCACAATCTCGCCAAAATGTCTTCCATTGCCTATACGGACGGATTTTATTACGTACCACGAATCGATAAAAAAGTAATTCAGCAGTACAAAGAAGATATCATTGTCCTCACCGGAAACCTATATGGGGAAGTACCCGGAAAAGTATTGAACGTTGGCGAAAACCAAGCCGAGGAAGCCCTGTTATGGTGGAAAGAACAATTTGGGGACGACCTATATATAGAACTCATGCGTCACGGTCAGGAAGACGAAGATCGGGTAAATCAAGTATTACTGGAGTTTTCAAAGAAACACGACGTTAAATTTGTGGCCTCTAATAACACGTATTATTGTGCCAAGGAAGATGCGGAAGCGCATGACGTACTACTATGCGTAAAAGACGGAGAAAAACAGGCAACGCCCATAGGGAGAGGACGCGGATACCGTTATGGCCTGCCCAATCAAGAATATTATTTTAAGTCTCAGGATGAGATGAAGGAACTCTTCCAAGATATTCCCGATGCCATTTTAAACGTTCAGGAAATTATAGATAAAATAGAGCCGTTTGAGCTGGCCAGGGACGTACTCTTGCCCAAGTTTGATATTCCAGACGATTTTAAAGACTCCGAAGACGCCGTAGACGGAGGTAACCGAGGGGAAAATGCCTATTTGCGACACATTACCTACGAAGGCGCCAAAAAACGCTACCCTGAAATCACGGACAAGATTCGAGAGCGTATCGATTTTGAGCTGGATACGATAAAAAACTCGGGGTATCCAGGGTACTTTTTGATTACCGAAGATTTTATCCGCGAAGCAAGGAACATGGATGTTTCCGTGGGACCGGGAAGGGGCTCTGCAGCAGGTTCCGTAGTGGCCTATTGTTTAACCATAACAAATATTGACCCCTTAAAGTATGACCTGCTTTTTGAGCGTTTCCTGAATCCGGATAGGGTATCCATGCCCGATATTGATATTGATTTTGATGATGAGGGCCGTAGTCGCGTGATGGATTACGTCATAAATAAATACGGTTCAAATCAAGTGGCACAGATCATTACCTATGGTACCATGGCGGCAAAATCCTCGATCCGGGATACTGCACGTGTTTTGGATTTGCCCTTGGGCGATGCGGACAGAATTGCCAAGCTCATTCCGACCATGTCAAAACTGGGCAAAATATTTGGCGTTTCCGATGCCGATTTAAAGAAAAAATTTAGAGCTGATGATTTAGAGAAAATATACCAACTTTTAAACATTCATGATGGCGATGACCTAGAAGGCCAGACCCTAAAAATGGCGCGAACCCTAGAAGGGTCCGTGCGTAATACCGGCATTCACGCGTGCGGGGTAATTATTACACCCAGTGACATCACCAATTTTGTACCTGTTGCTACTGCCAAGGATTCAGATTTATATGTAACTCAGTTCGATAACTCGGTCGTGGAAAGTGCCGGGCTGTTAAAGATGGACTTCTTGGGACTTAAAACCCTGACCCTCATTAAGGATACGGTAAAAATCGTGAAAGCGAAACACGGCATAGATCTGGTTCCCGACGATTTTCCGTTGGACGATGAAAAAACGTATGAGCTGTTCCAAAAAGGAGAAACGGTAGGGGTCTTCCAATACGAATCGCCTGGGATGCAAAAGCATATGAAGGACCTGAAACCTACGGTTTTTGACGACCTTATTGCCATGAACGCCCTGTACCGCCCGGGTCCTATGGAGTACATTCCAAGCTTTATTGCCAGAAAGCACGGCAGCGAGGAGATATCCTATGATCTCCCAGATATGGAAGAATATCTTAAGGAAACTTATGGAATTACGGTATACCAGGAGCAGGTGATGCTTCTATCCCAAAAACTGGCAGGCTTTTCTAAAGGTGATGCGGATGTTTTACGTAAGGCGATGGGTAAAAAAATATTTGCCGTACTGCAGAAAATGAAACCGCAATTTCTGGAAGGGGGCGCGGCGAACGGGCACCCCACAGAAGTACTCGAAAAAATATGGAAAGATTGGGAAGCTTTTGCAGCCTATGCCTTTAATAAAAGTCACTCTACCTGCTACGCCTACATCGCCTATCAGACCGCATACCTAAAAGCCCACTATCCTGCCGAATACATGGCGGCGGTACTTAGTAATAACATGAACGACATAAAGCAGGTAACCTTCTTTATGGAAGAATGCAAGCGCATGGGCTTGGATGTACTAGGACCGGATGTAAACGAATCCTACTACAAATTTGCCGTAAACCAAGAAGGAGCCGTGCGTTTTGGCATGGGCGCCGTCAAGGGTGTTGGCCGTGCCGCAGTGGAAACTATTGTGAAGCACCGCAAAAAAGACGGACCGTTTCATTCCGTCTTCGATTTGGCAAAGCGAATTGACCTGCGTTCCGCAAATAAGAAAGCTTTTGAGAATCTAGCCGTTGCCGGCGGTTTCGATTCTTTTGGTACCACGCATAGGGCACAGTATTTCCACACTGAGGGCGACAACATTACTTTTTTAGAAAAGGTAATTAAGTCGGCCGCTAAATACCAAGAAAACAAGAATTCCTCCCAAATGGATATGTTCGGCGGCATCAGCGAAGCACAAATACCGGAACCTGTCGTTCCTCCTTGCGAAGAATGGGGTACCATGGAAAAGCTACGCAGGGAAAAAGAGGTTGTAGGGATTTACATTTCCGGACATCCATTGGATGATTTTAAGACCGAAATAAATGCATTCTGCAATGCAGGAATTTCCCACTTGAACGATATGGACAGTTACCTCAACCGGGAACTTACCGTAGCAGGGGTCATTACGGACGTACAACATCGTATTTCTAAAAATGGAAAAGGCTGGGCCGCGTTTACCATGGAAGATTACACAGACTCCTTCGAATTCAGGATTTTTGGGGAGGAGTATTTGAAGTTTAGACACTTCCTGATGATCAATTCTTTTGTGTACGCTAAAATATTTATTCGCGAAGGCTGGGTAAATAGGGACACCGGCAAAAAAGGAGAGCCAAGAATGCAGTTCAATGGCTTTCTCTTGTTGCAGGAGGTCATGGAAACCTATGCCAGAAAACTGACCATTAAGCTAAATATAGACGATTTAAAGGAAGAAGGAATCCATGAATTAAAGGACACCTTGACTATGCACAAGGGAGACCACTCCATTAACTTTGTAGTCTATGAAATGCAGGAAGAGATAAAAGTGAACCTATCCTGCAGAAAACAAAAAGTACAGATCAGTAGTGAATTGTTACAGGAACTGGAAAAGCAGCAGGTACATTTTAAGTTGAATTAATCGATTCTTACTTTTTAAGTGTTGAACCCGTTTTGCATTTTGTGCAAATCTATAAATAATGTTAGTTCGAGTGTTTGACTTTTCAATCCTTTCATTGTAAAATCAAATGTATCGAGAACTTTTTGGGTTAAAAAGACTTCTCTCCAGAACCGTCGGGAATAAGTTTTTCTCCAGAAAAGGTCGAAGAAATCGAAGTGACACACAGAAAGAGTTCTCCAATGATAACGCACAAAGGTTTGTTGATTATTTTTCCATCACTTCGATTGGTTTTTACGGCATTTTAGTAAGTGAAGATTGTTACTGGTGAATAATTTTTGTATCCCAAGGAGCGATTCTATAAACATATCCAAAAGATGGGCTATACTAGCCCTTCTGGCAGAAAGGTTAAACCTCTTCAGGGTTTCAGTTGAACTAATATTATCCACTTTTAAATCAAAAAGCACCACGGCTGTTTTAATTTAAAATTTATTCGTGTCTTCTAACAGTGGATGTAGTTCAATTTTCAATCTGGACACCAAGAAACATAGATTAAAAACAAAGGTAATACTATCATAAGTTAAACGTATCACAATCTTTTAACATAGTAATACTAATTATTTATATTTGACGAAAATAAATCAGTAATGAAAAGAGGTTTACTCATTTTAATTCTACTCTTTATTAGTGAAAAAGCAGCCGCACAGGTAGATGAATCCCAAACCGGAGCGTGGTACATGTATTTTTACAACAAGCAGTTCAAGGATAGTCAATGGGGAATCCAGGGCGATTTCCAATATCGTGACTGGGCTGGCCTAGGGGATATGGAACAGCTACTGCTTAGAAGCGGACTTACCTTTAGGCCCAAGGACGCCAATGTGCTTTTTACCTTGGGCTATGCCAACATAACCTCAGGTGTTCCCGGCGAGATAAGTGATACATCTGGGGAAAACAGAATTTACCAAGAAGCCTTGATTCCGCAAAAGTTGGGCAGTCGTTACTTTTTGACGCATCGGTTTAGATACGAACAACGCTTTGTGGAAGATCAGGATTTTAGGACCCGGTACCGGTACATGCTCTTTTTCAATGTTCCGTTCAACAAGACCGAACTGGAGAAGGATGCCATATACCTAGCTTTGTACAATGAACTTTTTATTAATGGACAAACCGATATCGGAGACGGTAGAACAACGGAACTCTATGACCGTAACCGGACCTATATGGGACTTGGTTATGTGCTTTCCTCGAAAGTGCGGGTGCAACTAGGGTGGATGAACCAAAAAACTGTCAACTGGGGGAAAGGACAATTACAATTTAGCTTACATCACAATTTTTAAAACATAAGATAAACAATCCATTACACTAACATTTAAAGATAAAATTATGAAGAAAAGACAAGTAGCATTAACCGTGGCAATGATTGCCTTATTGGGAATATCATGTAAAGACATGTATAAAGACAAGGCAACTAATGAAACACCTAAAGAAGTAGCAACCATAAATCAGGAGGCTGTAGCGAGTATTATGACGGCTGCCGAACAGGCGGACATGTCACCGGATGAAATCATAGGGCGATTAAAAAAAGGGAATGAGAACTTCGCAGCTAACAACTTAACAACTAGAGACCATTCCGCACAGCGTAGATTGGCCATGATAGGGCAATACCCAAAAGCTCTGGTTTTATCCTGCGTAGACAGTAGGGTTCCCGTAGAAGATGTTTTTGATCTGGGCATAGGCGATGTTTTTGTCGCCCGAATAGCGGGTAATATTGAAAATGCAGATATCGTCGGCTCTATGGAGTTTGCAAGTGCCGTTGCAGGTTCCAAGGTTATTATTGTCATGGGGCATTCCGCTTGCGGAGCGGTACATCATGCCATTGACGGAACAGATGCGGGAGGAATGGGAATGAATTCCCTACAGAACCTTTTAGATGAAATTAAACCAGTGGTACTAGCCGAGGATGGTGAAGAAGTGAGTTCCAAGAACACACCGTTCGCCAATAAGGTCATTGCCAACAATGTACTAAAGACCGTAAACGATATTAGGGCCAAATCGCCTACTATGACAGCCATGGAATCCGATGGAAAACTAAAAATTGTAGGAGCTGTCTACGATATGGAATCGGGAAAAGTCAATTTTTTGAAATAACAGCTCATTTACAAAAAACATATTGAACTAGAAAAAGGGTCCTGAATTCGAAAAGATTTGAGACCCTTTTTACTTTGATAACGTTAAACAAAAATCAACCTTGTCTTTGGTTCTACAAGTATAGGAATCACAACAACACCTTTTATTATAGCCTAAGACAATGGGCTGATAACCAAAACATATACCCTCACGGTAAGGAACAACTAAAATATTTGACTAACTTTGTATAACCGATAAAATATAATTAAAATGGCATTAGAAATAACAGACGCTACTTTTGACGAGATAGTTTTAAAGAGCGACAAACCAGTAGTAGTAGATTTCTGGGCAGCTTGGTGCGGTCCATGCAGAATGGTAGGTCCGATTATAGACGAAGTGAGCACCGAGTACGAAGGAAAAGCGATAGTTGGTAAGGTCGATGTAGATGCAAACCAAGAATTCGCAGCAAAATACGGTGTACGGAACATTCCAACAGTTCTTGTATTCAAGGGAGGTGAAATTATAAGTAGACAAGTAGGGGTTTCTCCAAAGAAAACCTATACTGATGCAATAGATGCTTTATTGTAAAATCCTGCTAATCCTCAAAGGGGGAATCTAGACGAACATAAATACTCTAAAAATCCTATCTTGACAGATAGGATTTTTTATATCAAGCTATTGTATTCAGCATTGCACGACTAGCCGGATAATTGTTATCTTAGAACTATGAACCTACAATCGGAATTAAACAAAGCCTCCTTATTCCAAAATTTGGAATTATTGGCCAAGCAAGTGGTAGAAGGATTCATTAGTGGTATTCATAAAAGTCCGTTTCACGGTTTCTCGGCGGAATTTGCGGAGCACAAAATCTATAATAACGGAGAAAGCACCAAACATATAGACTGGAAACTATTCGCCAAGACAGATAAACTTTACACCAAACGTTACGAGGAAGAGACCAATCTAAGATGCCATATGATCTTGGATAATTCCGCCTCCATGTATTATCCGGAAGTGAAGAAACTTGGTCTGGATAATTTAAACAAAATAGGTTTTGGCGTGCTGGCCATTGCCGCACTCATGAACATATTGAAAAAGCAGCGCGATGCCGTAGGCCTAAGCATTTATTCCGATGCTTACCATTATTACGCCGCTGAAAAAGGCAGCGAACGTCATTTTCAGATGTTATTGGCCAAACTTAACGAAGTAAGTCTAAACACAGAACCAAGCAAAGAAACAGGGACCTACACCTACCTTCACCAAATTGCAGAAAAAATTAAAAGGCGTAGCCTCATCTTTTTGTTTACCGATATGTTCCAAACCGAGAAATCGGACGCCGAGCTTTTTGATGCGCTACGTCATTTAAAGTACAACAAACATGAAGTCGTATTATTTCATCTCCTGGACAAGGAGCATGAGGTCAATTTTAACTTTGATAACACCCCAAAACGTTACATAGATGTAGAAACAGGGGAGCATATAGATTTGTACGCAGAAAACATCAAAGCGGCCTATACCAAAGGTCTAAACAACTACCTAGAGGACATAAAACTAAAATGTGCCCAGTATAGGATAAACTACGTAGCTATTGACATTAAAGGGGACTTTTCTACGATTCTGAATACATTTTTAACCGAGCGAAATAAATTTCTATAGCGATTTCGATATTTTAAAAGAAAATGTTTGTGCAATTGAATAAACACCATATATTTGCACACGCTAAACGCCACGGTCTGGTAGTTCAGTTGGTTAGAATACCTGCCTGTCACGCA
>CAYGUY010000013.1:35843-60128 GCA_964353165.1 uncultured Maribacter sp. | reverse complement strand
TATCGAACTTTCGCTTGAAGCGCTTTAAAGCTCTATCGATGTTTTCTCCTTCTTTTATTGGTATAATTAACATGGGCTACAACCTCCTTTCTTTAATGATTAAGAGCACAAATATAGAACTATTTTTAGTATTCAAAAGATTATTTGAACAATAATTCAAATGAATTTAAAAAAGCTAATCCTTTGGTGCCTTGTATTCTTTCTTATCGATGATAATTTTAGCAATAATTTCCCGTAGAATCTCGGAAGTGCCCCCTCCTATAGGACCTAGCCTACTATCCCTAAACATTCTGGCCATTGGATAGTCCTCCATATATCCATATCCGCCTAAAAACTGTAAACAAGAATAAATTACCTCATCTGCCATTTTGGTAGATTTAAGTTTGGAAATCGTAGCCTCCTTTACGACATACTCTCCTTTATACAACCTATCCACTACGTGGTAATTGTACATTTTGCACATATCCATATCTGCATAGAGATCTACAAAACGATGCCTTAAGGCTTGATATTGATCTATGGTCTTCCCAAAGGTCTCTCGCTCCGACATATACTGCAAGGCATACTCAAGGGCATATTCTGCCCTTGCATGCGCATTTACACCCATAATCAACCTTTCCAAAGCAAATGCCTCCATGATAAAGGTAAATCCGGTTCCCTCGTCACCCATTAAATTCGATGCAGGAACCACTACATTATCAAAAGCGAGTTCTGCAGTGTCTGATGCTCGCCAACCTAATTTGTTCAACTTATTGGCAGATACGCCTTCGCTTTTTAATTCTACGATAAGAATACTGATTCCTTTATTCCCCAGCTCTGGATTTGTCTTGGCTGCTAGAATAACGTAATCTGCATAGACACCATTGGTAATGAAGGTTTTTGAACCGTTTATGATGTAATTATCCCCTTTTTTAATGGCCGTTGTGCGCATTCCAGCCACATCACTACCGCCAAAGGGCTCGGAAACCCCAAGGCAACCAATCATATTACCATTTACTGAGGGTTTCAAGTACCTATCCTTCTGATATTGATTTCCGTTCTTGTTCAAATGGGTCATTGCCAAATACACATGCGCCCAAATAGCAGCAGCAAAACCTCCCGAATTAATTTTTTGTAATTCTTCCAAAAGGACAACCGTATAGAATAAATCCAATCCCATACCCCCGTCTTGTTCAGGTGTATCTAGACCAAAAAATCCCATTTCTCCGAATTTTTGCCAAATAAAACGTTCAATGGTGCCAGTTTCCTCCCATTTTTCTATGTGAGGAACAACTTCTTTTTGTAAAAAATCTTGTAAACTTTGCCTAAATAATTGATGTTCTTCAGTGAAGTACATTCCGTTCATAGCATTAATTTTTTAGGGACAAATATAAGGCAATTCTGTTAATTCTATCAGCGGGAAAACGCTCTATTTCTAGCAATTCATCAAAAGAACGAATACCGTTGTTACGCTCCCTATATGCTACTATATCATAGGCCACACTTTTTTGGATATACACTAACTGTGCTAATTCTTGAGCAGTTGCCATATTAATATCTATTTTTTTAATCTCAGGTATTTTAAGAACACGAAAACGAAGAAGCGTTCTTTCCACAACTTCTGGCTTTAATCCATAGACATCTGATAGTTGGTCATCTATTAAAAAACCACCCAATCTATCTCTAAACTTAATAATACGTGTTGCTAGAGTCTCCCCTATGCCGTTAATTGACTTTAAGTCATCTATTGTTACGGTATTTAAGTCAACAACCGCTGCAGTCTTCTTAAACCTAGTATAATTGCTTTGCTTTTTAGGGGTTCTAGTGTTTTTATTAGACACCCAATCTGGAAACTTAAAATAGGGAGCTAGAACATTAAGAAGAGAGTCTGAAACCATGGTTACCTTTTGAAATTCCTTGGAAGAATTCACATATGTATTATTAGCCCTAAAGTCATGCAGCCTATCTATTTCTTCAACAGAAAGCCCTAAGGTGTAGCCCTTGTAATCTGTTATAAAGTTAGGGTTAAAAGGATATATTATTTTAATATCCTTTTTTATAGAATGCTGCTTTAATTCTAAAATTTGAGCTTGTGTTTCAGCATCAATAGTAATAGATGATGAGCTACTAATAGCATAATTATTATAAAGATAATAGCCTACTTGTGAAAGAACTAGGAGCAGCAATAAAAAGAAAATCCCACTTCGTTCTTGTTTATTGAACTTGAAGTGGGATTTGAAATTTTTCAATTAAGTACTATTTGAAGTTTGCCTTTATGTCAGTCATATATTTGACTAACTCCTCCTTAACTCTTGGGAATAAAAACAATAAACCAATCATATTTGGAAATACCAATGCCAAAATCATAGCATCTGAAAACTTAATTACTGCGTCTAAAGTCGCAGCAGCTCCAATTACAACAAAAAGTAAGAATAAAATTTTATAAACTGTGTCGGCAGCCTTACCTCTTCCAAATAAAAATTTCCAAGATTGAAGTCCATAGTAAGACCATGAAATCATTGTAGAGAAGGCAAACATTATAATTGCAATAGTCAATACGTACCTAAACCCAGGAATAACTGAATCATAAGCCATTGACGTTAAATCTACACCGCCTACATAAGCACCTGTATCATTTAATAATACAGTACTACCTACAGCATTACCATAATCAAACGCACCAGTATCCATATTAAAGAAAATAATTACTAAAGCAGTCATTGTACAAATAACTACAGTGTCTATGAATGGCTCTAACAGTGCAACAACACCTTCACTTGCAGGATACTTTGTTTTTACTGCTGAGTGAGCAATAGCAGCGGAACCTGCTCCTGCTTCATTTGAAAATGCAGCTCGTTGAAAACCAACAATAATTACACCAACAATTCCTCCTAGTCCTGCTTCTGGAGTAAAAGCACCAGAAAAAATCATTCCAAATGCGTCTCCTACATATTCAATATTAGCAAAAATTATAACTAAAGATGCTAACACATAAATACCAGCCATAAACGGTACTATTTTTTCTGTAACACTAGCGATTTTTTTAATTCCACCAATGATAACGATTCCAACTAGAACCGCCATAGCTACACCAATTATAACTCCAGTAGCGCCACCTTCTAAATTAAACATAGAAGTTAATTGAACAGCTGCTTGGTTAGATTGGAAAGCGTTTCCTCCTCCAAAAGACGCACCAACACAAAGGATAGCGAAAATGACTCCTAAAACCTTACCAAGGCCTTTTAAACCTCTTTCTTCTAAACCTCTCGACAAATAATACATGGGGCCTCCATAAACCGTTCCGTCTGCTCCCACATCTCTATATTTAACACCAAGAGTACATTCTACAAACTTGGTAGACATGCCTATTAACCCACAAACAATCATCCAAAAAGTTGCGCCTGGACCACCTAAAGCGATCGCTACTGCTACACCAGCAATATTCCCAAGACCTACTGTACCGGAAACTGCTGTCGCCAATGCCTGAAAATGACTAACTTCTCCTTCTTTACTTTCATCGGCAATGGTATCCACTAAATCACCATCAACAATATTAAGTTCCGATTTCTCAACTCCATGATGATCGATTTCATCATACTTTCCTCGTACGGTGTTAATTGCTAAACCAAATTTAGAAATACCAGGTACTTTAAAATAAATCGTAAAAAACGTTGCACCTAATATCAGTAAAATTAACACAATAGGAATATCATACCCGGCTATAGGAATAGATGTTAGAACTGTATTTTCCCACCACGTTGCAAAAGGCATAAAAGCATCATTCACTTTTTCATCAAGCCCTTTTTCTTGAGAAAAAGTAACAAATGGAACTAACATGGTAAGGAGAGTTAGAAGTCTATACCTCATAATTTTTGGTTTTTTGTAATTAATTTAGTTTGTAAAAGATGGTAATATCCTAAAAATAATGCCGTCAATCAAATAAACATCCAAAAGATTATTATTCGATATGAAACATTTCGTTTAACTTTTTGATTTGTTCAGGACGTCCTAAAACGATGACCTTGCTTTTAGGTTGCAATTTTAAATCTGCTTCTGGATTAATAATATACTCTCCATCTGGCGCAATATAGCCAATAATAGTGCAGCCAGTTTTTCTACGCAAATCTAAATCTCTTAGCGAATTACAGTCTACCTGGTCTGCAAAATCCTCAATAGCTACTTCCTCCAAATTAGTGGTATGTTCACCCTCCATAGATAATTTATCCATAAAAGTGATCAAATCTGGCATTACCACAAGCGATGCCATATGATCACCACCTATTTTATCTGGCATAATCACCTTATTTGCTCCTGCTAAAAGTAGCTTTTTTTGTGAATTTACTAGAGACGCCCTACTTATGATAAATAGTTTTTTATTTAATTGTCTAGCTGATAAGACCACAAATAAATTTGCAGCATCATCTGGAAGAGCAGTAATAAGAAATTGCGCGCGCGCTATTCCTGCGTGTAGCAATATGTCATCATCATTGGCATCTCCCTCTACAAACAATACTTCGTCTTCGTATTTATCTATGGTTTCTTTGTCTTTTTCTACAATTACAAAAGGTTTACCATAAGCTTTAAGTCGTTCTGAAGCCTGCATCCCATTCCTACCAAAACCACAAACAACAACGTGATCTGACAAATTATCGATAGTTTTTTTCACTCTCTTTTTTTTTAAGATTTGTAATGAGTTCCTGCTTAAAATGTACTCGGTTACCACCGAAATAGCGAAACCAACGGTAAAAACACTGGTAATAATAAGCAGCACCGTAAATATCTTGCCTTCGGGACCCATAGGTCTTACCTCTGAAAAGCCCACCGTGGTAACCGTTATTATGGTCATATACAGCGCATCTATCCAAGAATAATCCGATATAAAGCGATAGCCCAAGACACCAAAAAGCAGCACGATTACAACAAAGAAAAGTGCTACATATATTTTAGAACGAAAAAGTTTGATCATGGTTATAAATCAAATACAGAGGTCCTTTTAGTATGTATCAAATCCTTTATTTTTAACCAGAAAGCTAAAAAAAGATACAACGCAAAACCAAAGCCCAGGGTTACAAAAGTGAGATAGATAAAAGACGTACGTACCACTCTTGCACGGATGCCCATGCGCTCTGCAATACGCCGACAAACCTCAAAACCACGTTTCTGCAAATAGTGCAATAGGTCGTAAAAACTATTCATATTCTAAAATTAAATCTTTAAAGTTAATAATTCTGACCCAACGGCACATTGTAAACATTTGTTTTTAGTACAGTAGCCGTTATACAGTTCCAAGAGTGACTGACTATCCTTGGCATTCTTTACCTGTAATCCAAGGTTTTCATATTTTTTAATGATACTATTGTTCTCGGCTGCAATCTTTAGGATAGGCTCTGTAAATGTATCTGATATGGGCCTACCTTGATGTTTTAAATAGCAGAATTTCAAGGGCAATACCGTGTTGATTACTAAAAGGTCTATTAATGTTTTGGAAGTTCGTTTAATTGTTGTCTTTGAAACCTTACCAAAGCTAAAATGCGTTTCCCAGTACGAACTTGTTTTTACGGAAAGTACCTGATATATATCCGTTTCTTCGTTTTGCACGATATATTGAAACAACGAATGCATAGATGCATACAATTGGGCAAACTGCGAAAGGCGTACGGTAGGGAAATTGGAAGGTCGCAATTTAAAAAACTGCACGTTTATGTAATCCAGTTGTTCCAGTTGATATTTGTGCACCAGAAAATCATAAAGTTGCCGCAGCTCCTGCTGATATGCATCGGTCTGCTGCTCCAACAAACCTGCCAATCCTAAAAGCAAAGCTTCCAATTCCTTTGGTTTATCCTGCAATTTTCTGATGATCTGGAAGTCGATATGTTTGCCCAATTCATAGAACGCATCGCCATTTATCTTTGAGCCAAAGTTCTTTAGCAAGAGTACAAAAAGCACTTTCTCCCAATCGTTCTTGGAACTTTCCAAAAGCTGCAGCACCACATCCGACTTTCGCTCCAAACGTTCAAAATACAAACGCTCTTTCCAGTTGGTAAAGCTGAAATCTGATATAGCCATAATATCCGTACCGCAATTGATAAACGTATTGGTTTTTTGTTCGAACAACTTTTTATAATTCAGCAATACTTCTTTATCAATATATTTCTTCAACTCTAACGTGGGAATTTCTGAACCGTCGAATCGGAAAACCGAAACATCTTCTTCCCAAACCACATGTAATATTACGCTGTCATAATTAGGGTCCGTTTCGTGACCGTGCGCATACCAATCAGATGATTTGATATGAATTTCAACATTCCCGGCCCACAATTGGTCGTCTATGGCAAGCTTAGCGTTAAAAAAATCCGGACCACTCAGGTGGTTATGCGTGCCAGAGTTTTGGACCGTGATAGCATCCCCAGAAGTGGTGCTAATATCCGATAATGGATATTTTTTATATTTCCATATATAGTGTAGCAAATCCTCTTTCATCTTATAAAAATAGAAAACCCGCCGTTAAGCAGGTCTTTAATCTAAAAATATCGATTACTTATTCTACTATCTCTCCCTCCCAATTCATAAATCCACCTACCAGATTATCGGTATTTGCAAAGCCAATGCTGTTCATAATAGCACAAGCCTGACCACTGCGGTTTCCTGACCTGCAGTAGACATAATAATTTTTACTCTTATCCAGCTTCTCCAATTCATCAATAAAACCTTGACCTAAATAAATATCTATATGCTTCGCGTTGGGGATGTGACCCTCCTCCAATTCTACTTCTGTCCGAACATCTAGAATAAAAGCATTGTCATCATTGCTTAATTTGCTAGCCCACTCTTCTTGTGATAAATCTGCCATCGTATATAATATTAAATTTTCACGTCAAAAATAGGGCATTTTAAAAACTTTACCCAAATCTTATTTGAGCCCTTTTTGCTTGAGCGACAATTTACTTGGCTTCTTTAGATTAACTTTTAACATCTGCCTTTGAAATGCCAAGGGCTAAGCGTAAGTATTTTAAAACTTCTTAGAAGTCAAAAAGCGGACATTACATCTTGTATTGGACAGTTATACCTCACAGAAATAAAAAGACCTACTACCAAAATCATTTTTAACAAAATTTTATTCCCAAAATAAAATTTTGTTTGCAGATTACCATTACATTTGTATGTACAATTGTTGTAAATACATGAATGTAGAGCAAATTATAAAAACGAATACGGAAATCCCTTTAAAAAAGCGGACGATTATTCATTTGTCCTTAGTTCACAACAAAGTAAACGAACAAGTAGCACTAACTTTGAAACCTTTTGAAATTTCCATACAGCAGTTTAATGTCCTGCGTATTTTAAGGGGGCAAAAAGGTAAACCGGCCAACTTGTCTACCATTAACGAAAGAATGGTTACCAAAATGAGCAATACTACTAGACTGGTAGACAAACTCATTGCCAAAGCATATGTGAACCGCACCGTTTGCAAACACAACAGAAGAAAAGTAGAGATCCACATTACGGATAACGGATTAGCACTCCTAAACCAGATTGATGGCATGTTATTTGACAAGGAAGAGGAAATACTAAGCGATTTCTCTACTTCAGATTTAATACAGCTTAATAAATTATTAGATAAATTTTAACGTAAGAATGAATACGATTTTAGAAAACAGAACGTGGCGGTACGCCACTAAGAAATTTGATAGCTCCAAAAAGATATCAAATGAAGCATTAGACCTTTTATTGGAGGCTACTAGATTAAGCGCATCTTCCTATGGTTTGCAACCTTATCACGTGTTTGTAATCACAAGTCCTGAAATTAGGGAACAATTAAAACCCGTATCATGGGGCCAGTCTCAAGTAACAGATGCATCGCATCTGATCGTTTTTGCACACCAGAAAGATTTTGGAGGCGAGCTTGTAGACAATTACCTTGACAACGTGTCCGAGACCAGAAACATTCCTGGAGAAGCATTAAAGGGTTACGGGGATTTTGCCAAGTCAAAGCTGGTAGACCTGCCCCAAAAGACAAAAGAAGATTGGGCAGCTAAACAAGTTTACTTAGCATTGGGTAATTTAATGCAAGCAGCGGCAGAATTAAAAATAGACACTTGCCCTATGGAAGGTTTTGAGGCCGAGGCCTACAATACTATTTTGAATTTAAACGATAAGAACCTTAGTGCGTCAGTGGTGGTTCCTGTAGGATACCGTTCAGAAGAAGACCAAACGCAGTATCTTGCCAAGGTGCGCAAGTCCAACAAAGAATTATTTACACACTTATAGATTTATTAAACGCAAATACATTAAAATGAAAACCATGAAAAAAACAGTATCAAGTATTTTTTTAGCAGTACTATTTGGATTTTCCGCAACAGCGACAACTCCAGTAGCAGATGAAAAAAAAGAAGTAAAAGTTAGCGAGAGTAAAGTAACCTGGAAAGGTTATAAAGTTACTGGTTCACATGATGGAACTATTGACCTTACATCTGGATTCTTAATGATAGACGGTAAAAAATTGACCGGTGGAGAATTTGTGATGGACATGACTAGTATTACCAATACGGATATGACCGCTGGAAACGGTAAGGAAAAATTAGAAGGTCATCTTAAATCTGATGATTTTTTCGGAGTCGCAAATCACCCTACTGCTAAGTTGGTTATTAAGTCATCCGAGAATTTTAATAAAAACTCTTATACCGTGCAAGGAGACTTAACGATAAAAGGTATTACAAAACCTGTCACTCTAGTAATATCTATGTTCGAAAATAAGGCGACTGCAACAATGAAGGTGGATCGTTCTAAGTTCGATGTACGTTACGGATCAGGCAGCTTTTTTGATGACTTAGGAGACAAAACTATTTATGATGAGTTTGACTTGGTTGTAGATTTGGCTCTTTAATAGAACCTCATACCACACTTGTCAAGTTTAGTGTTTGGAAATCCCTTTGAATTAGTTTCAAAGGGATTTTTATTTTTAATTATCTATTCATAGGATACTCATTGATCCAATTAAAACCTCGTTTTTCAAGAAAATAATCTTCCCGGTTTTTTCTATTTAATTCTATTGTAACGGTATCGCTATTTGATTTACCGGACAATATTAACCTGTTCTCTATTAGTTTAAAGCTAAGGTCGTAGTTATCATTCTCATCTAAATACGCTTTAAGTGCAAGTTTGTAATGTACCGAGTCTAGCTCCATTTGCATGCCAACCCTACCCCTATCCATTTTTTCCACTACCGCGTCCCTTTTATCAATAATCAGACGATCCCATATTTTTGGATTTCTTCTAGAAACTTCAATTGTATCATTATTCCTAACAAAAATATCGACTTCGTAAATCCCATACAGGACATTTGTTTTAGAGTGCTTTCCATACTTTTCCTGTCTGGCAATGTCGTCTGTAATAGTAGTCAACAAGACGAAAAAAATCAAGGTATATTTTACGAACGCTAACCAAAGGTTGCTACTTTTCTTTTTAAAATAGGGCTTTGTTTGATAGGGTTCAGGTTGTTTAGTCGTAATAAAAAAATCCCAAAGCCTTCCCAAATGAGAAGAAAGAAGAATAAGCGTGATTAGAATCAAGTGAAATGAGTATAACTTAACCGGAACATCAAACGTCATATTCAGCATAAAAACCTGAATCATTGTAGCAAAAACAAGGCAAACACCTAACATTTTTGTTTTTCTAAAAAGCAGGAAAACTCCAGCCAAAACTTCTACAAGTCCCGTAAAAACGGAGTAGGGTTCAGAATAGCCCATGAACTTCCACAGCAAACCCATGGGAGATGCATCGCCAAATTCTTGGGTAAGTTGAAATAAACTTAATTCAGGAAATTGAAGATAGAAGACCTTGGCAAATCCATACGTAAACATCGTAAACGCCAAATAATATCTTAGATAAACTATAAAGAACGGAAACATGTTCCTGTTCAAACTTCTCCATTTAAATGCCAAAAGATGCCATAAACAGCAAATTAAAGTGGTAATCAATATCATGGTGGGTACGAGAAAAAAGAAGAAAACAGAATCCCCACTCCCGTTGGTGCTAGATAGTACCGCTCCCTGAAAACCTAGGATATCTTTCGCAAAAATCGGAACTACATAACTCCATAGTGCATTTATCCAACTTGCTAGGGTATCTCCTATTTCAAATGGCAGTTTATCCAGCGGAAATGGTAAGGTGTATAGAAAGAAATATGCAATTAAGAACCGTCGAAAATGGCGTTTTAATTTCATGGTTACAATTTTATGAAAAATACAACTAATAACTTAGTTTAAAATCCTTTTGATTTTTATTTGTAGGTTTAAATTTCCTTTCTATCTTTGAATTAATGAAATCAGTTAACAATACTTGGTGGTGGAACAGCTTACGACAACAATCGTGAACCAGTCCCTATTGAAAAATATATAAAGGCTTGTCATCACGACAGGCCTTTTTTAATTTACAGCTTTTACTATGGCATTTAAACTACAAACACATTTTAAAAAAATACTCGCGGACACGATTACGCCGGTCAGTGTTTATCTAAAAATTAGGGATAAATTTCCAAATAGCATTCTCTTGGAAAGTAGCGACTATCATGCGAACGATAACAGCTTTTCCTACATCTGCTGCAACACTATTGCCTCTATAAAGGTAGAAAACGAAGTCATTACCAAAGAATTTCCCGACGGCACAAAAAGTGAAACCCAAATAACCGACAAAGCAGCGGTAACCAAAGAAATTGATGCCTTTAGCCAATTATTCGCAGTAGAAGATCAGGATTTTAAATTTATAACAAACGGACTTTTTGGCTTCATGGCATACGACGCCGTTCGGTATTTTGAGGCGATTGAAATCTCCAAAAAGGATAACTCCATTACCATACCGGATATGTATTATGCGGTATATCAAAACATCATAGCTATCAATCACTTTAAAAATGAGGCCTATCTTTTTGCCCATTGCTATGAGACGGAAAATAACATTCCAGAGCTAGAACAGGTATTAAAGGTGCGTAATTTTGCCTCTTATAATTTCTCCAAAGCCGGCGATGTAAGGACCAACCTTGAAGATGATGCTTTTAAAGAGCAGGTTGCCCTTGCTAAAAAACACTGTCAACGCGGGGATGTATTTCAGTTGGTATTGTCCCGAAGGTTCTCACAAGGTTTTAAAGGTGATGAATTCAATGTTTACAGGGCCTTACGTTCCATTAATCCGTCGCCCTATCTTTTCTTTTTCGATTATGGCGATTTTAAAATATTTGGAAGTTCCCCGGAGGCGCAGATCATTGTAAAGGACGGGAAGGCAGAAATTCATCCCATTGCTGGCACCTACAAACGCACAGGGAACGACGAGCAGGATGCTGAACTGGCGAAGCAATTGGCACAGGACGATAAAGAAAACAGCGAGCATGTGATGTTGGTAGATTTAGCCCGGAACGACCTCAGCAGAAACGGCAACCTCGTAAATGTGGAAACCTACCGGGAGGTACAATATTTTTCCCATGTAATCCACTTGGTCTCCAAAGTAACCGGAATGAAAAAACCGGACATCTCTACCTTAAAAATTGTTGCGGATACCTTCCCTGCCGGAACCTTAAGCGGGGCACCCAAGCACAGGGCCATGCAGTTAATCGAGGAATACGAAAAAACAAGTCGCGGGTATTATGGCGGAGCCATAGGATTTATGGATTTTAAAGGGAACTTTAACCACGCTATTATGATCAGGACCTTTTTAAGTAAAAATCATGAATTACATTTCCAAGCGGGTGCCGGCTTGGTAGCTGCATCCAATGCGGAAGACGAATTACAGGAAACATATAACAAACTAGGTGCTTTAAATAAAGCCTTGGAGATTGCGGAGACGATATAAAATCCCCTTAAAAGCCTCCCCTAGCCCCTCCCAAGGAGGGGAATAAATAAAATAAGAAAATGAGGTATAATTTAACATCGAAAATCATATCATAATTTGGAAGTACGAAACATCACAAAATATAAGGTTTTCTCTCCTGGAGGAATTCTAAAAATAATCCAGCATGAGCAATAATTATAATAAACATAAGAGTAAGAGTTCTCCCCTTTTAGGGGAGTTAGAGGGTGCTTCTATTCTAATGATAGACAACTACGATAGTTTCACTTATAACCTGGTGCATTATCTCGAGGATTTGGATTGCAAGGTAACCGTAAAACGTAACGACCAGTTGACCTTGGAGGAAGTGGATGCTTTTGAACACATCGTGCTTTCTCCGGGTCCCGGAATCCCGGATGAGGCGGGACTGCTAAAAGCCATTATTAAAAAATATGGGGCTACAAAGCGTATTTTTGGGGTGTGCCTGGGACAGCAAGCCATTGGCGAGGTATTTGGCGGCAGTTTAGTGAACTTGGACCAAGTGTACCACGGCGTTGCAACTAAAATAAACATTGTAAAAAAGGACTATATTTTCAACGGACTACAAAGTACGATTGAAGTAGGAAGGTACCACTCATGGGTAGTCCATACCGATTTACCGGAGTGCTTGGAGGCTACTTCCTTTGACGAAAACGGGCAGATTATGTCCTTACGACATAGAGATTTTGACATACGGGCAGTACAATTTCATCCAGAATCGGTCTTGACACCGGAGGGAAAAACGATATTAAAGAATTGGGTAACCGCCCCCCAGCACCAGAAGGAAGCGTAAAGAAAATAAATCATCAGCAAAACCTGAATGGTCTACAACCAAAATAAAATGAAGGAAACATTAAACAGACTGATCAATCACGAAATCCTTGAAAAAGAGGATGCCAAAAATATCTTGGTCAATATTGCCAAAGGGGACTACAATACGAGTCAGATTGCGGCATTTTTAACCGTTTATATGATGCGGAGCGTTACCATTGAAGAATTGGAGGGCTTTCGCGATGCCTTACTGGAACTCTGTTTGGCAGTGGACCTAGCCGCTTATAACCCTATAGACCTTTGTGGTACGGGCGGTGATGGAAAAGACACGTTCAACATCTCTACCCTAGCCTCTTTCGTTACGGCGGGAGCTGGGATAAAAGTGACCAAACACGGTAACTACGGGGTTTCCTCTACCTGTGGCAGCAGTAATGTGATGGAATTCCTGGGTATCAAGTTCAGTAATGAGCCTGACTTTCTAACCAAGTGCATTGAAGAGGCTGGTATTTGCGTTTTGCACGCTCCCTTGTTTCACCCTGCTATGAAAAACGTAGCACCCATTCGGAAAGAGTTGGCCGTGAAGACCTTTTTCAATATGTTGGGTCCCATGGTAAATCCGGCGTTTCCAAAAAATCAGATGGTGGGGGTTTTTAATCTGGAACTCGCTCGAATGTATGGCTATCTGTATCAGAATACAGATAAGAACTTTACTGTGCTACATGCCTTGGACGGCTACGACGAAATAAGCCTAACGGGAGATACAAAAACCATTTCAAATGGCTCTGAAGGTATCATCAAACCTTCGGATTTTGGACTGGCTCCTATCAAAGCCGATGCCATTGCAGGCGGGGATGACATTCCAAATTCCGCCCAGATTTTTATGAATGTGCTGAACGGAAAAGGAACGGAGGCGCAGAACAACGTTGTTTGTGCAAATGCCGGAGTTGCCATCGCAACCGTAGAAAACACAAGCCCAAAGGAAGGTTTTGATAAGGCGAAAGAGTCGCTCTTGAGTGGGAAAGGATTAGTTGCATTAAAAAAGTTACAGGAATTGAGTAAAGCCTAATAAAAGCCCCCTAGCCCCCAAAGGGGGAATTTATAAGTAGTGTGGCAAAACTGATATAATAAAAAAATGTAAAGGCAAAATGTCATCCTGAGCGCAGTCTAAGGGCTTGGATGAGGGAAAATATAGATTATATCGCCATGTGCGTAATGATAAAGAAAGATGAACATATTAGATAAAATAGTTGCCGATAAGTATAAGGAGGTCGAATTGAAGAAGAAGTTGATTCCTGTATCACAATTGGAGTCGTCCGTACTTTTTGGCAGACAAGTTCCTTCGTTGGCTACAGCGCTACGTGATAGCCATACCGGAATTATTGCAGAACACAAACGGCGTTCACCTTCCAAGGAAACCATCAATCAGAATACCAATGTGGGGCAAGTTGCCGTGGGTTATGAGAATGCAGGTGTATGCGGAATGAGTGTTCTTACCGATATTAAATATTTCGGTGGTTCATTGGAAGATTTAGTGTTAGCCAGAGCCTCGGTACAGATGCCACTGTTAAGAAAAGAATTCATTATTGATGAATATCAAATCTTAGAAGCCAAAGCTTATGGTGCCGACGTTATTTTATTAATTGCCGCCGTGTTGACCCGAGGTGAAATTAAAAGCCTTTCAGAATTTGCAAAAAAGATTGGTTTGGATGTATTGTTAGAGGTACACAATGAAGAAGAATTACATAAATCGATAATGCCTAGTCTGGATATGTTGGGCGTTAACAACCGTGATCTAAAAACCTTTACCGTGAGTTTGGAAACCAGTAAATCGCTAGCGAAACTGATTCCGAATGAATTTGTAAAAGTTTCTGAAAGCGGTATTAGTTCCGTTGCCGCGATAAAAGATTTAAAGCCTTTTGGCTATCAAGGTTTTTTAATTGGAGAGAATTTTATGAAGACCGATAATCCTGGTAAAAGCGCTGAAGTGTTTATTGATGAATTAAAAAAATAGTGTCACTTCGAGTAAATTTTGTGACTATTTAGGAAACAAAATTTGTATCGAGAAGATTTAAACATAAATGGTTCTCGATACACTTTTATTCCTCCGCAAGACTGCGGATAAAAGCACTCGAACTGACTAAATAGAATTAAAATGAAACTTAAAGTCTGCGGTATGAAATATAATCCCGAGGAGGTTGCGGCATTGCGACCCGATTACTTGGGCTTTATATTCTGGGAACCTTCTTCTCGTTTTTTTGAAGGAGAAATCCCCCCGTTACCAAAAGGAATCAAAAAAATCGGGGTGTTTGTCGATGCTGAAATAGCCCAAGTTTTGGCAACAATCGAAAGATGTGATTTGGACGGGGTACAATTGCACGGAAATGAAAGTGTTGCTTATTGCAAGAAATTAGGAGCATCCTATAAATCAACTTTCAATTGTCAGACTGAGCGCAGCAGTCGAAGTCCAGATGAAGCAACTAACCAAGTTTTTAGTAAAGCCGACTTGAAAATTATCAAGGTATTCTCTATAAAAGATGCATTTGATTTTTCCGTATTGGCAGCGTACGAGGAGGTATGTGATTATTTCCTGTTCGACACTAAAGGGAAACTACCTGGTGGTAACGGCTACGCCTTTGATTGGAGCGTATTAGAAAACTACCCCTCCACCAAACCCTATTTTTTAAGCGGTGGGATTGGTTTGGCAAACAAGGAACAAATCGCTGCTTTTTTAAAAAGACCGGAGTCAAAATACTGTCATGCTATCGATGTAAATAGTAGTTTTGAATCTGAACCGGGAATGAAAAAGATTGATGCGTTGAGGGAGTTTATTGAAGTGGTTGATTGGAAGTGAGAAATGGGAAATGCGAAGTACGAAGTGAAAAAAATAGGTAAGCTTATTGGAAGTGAGAAATGGGAAATGCGAAGTACGAAGTGAAAAAAAAATAGGTAAGCTTAATAGCAATTGAAAATATGCATAAAGCTCATATATTAATGTAATTTAAAAAATTTAGACTCCTCCCCTACAGAAAGAGGGGGCCGAGGGGGGTGTTTACAAAGCCCCTGAAAAACAAAAAAAAAGAAAATTGAAAAATTAATTGAGCAGGGACTAGCGATCAAGTGTGTGCTAAGGGACTAAGAGATTACTTCGCTTTGCTCGTAATGAAAAAGAAATGGAAAAAAATTTAAAAACAGTACCACCTATGGGAAAAGTAGGGGGCTTTCACGCAGATGAAAAAGGCTATTATGGAGAGTTTGGTGGCGCATTTATTCCAGAAATGCTATATCCAAATGTAGAGGAATTACGCTCAAAGTATTTAGAAATCATGTATGAGGAATCTTTTCAGGAAGAATTCCATCAGCTATTAAAGGACTATGTGGGGAGACCTTCACCTTTGTATTTCGCAAAGCGACTTTCGGAAAAACATGGGTGTAAAGTCTACCTGAAACGGGAAGACCTGAACCATACCGGGGCTCATAAGATCAATAATACCATCGGGCAGATTTTAATGGCTAAAAAACTGGGCAAAATACGGATAATTGCAGAAACCGGTGCCGGACAGCATGGTGTTGCCACAGCTACCGTTTGTGCGCTGATGGGCATGGAATGTATCGTGTACATGGGCGAAATAGATATAGCACGGCAAGCACCAAATGTGGCCCGGATGAAAATGCTGGGCGCAGAAGTTAGACCTGCCCTTTCCGGTAGTCGCACACTAAAAGATGCTACTAACGAAGCGATCCGGGATTGGATCAATAATCCCGTAAATACTCATTACATAATCGGTTCCGCAATCGGACCCCACCCCTACCCGGATATGGTTACACGGTTTCAGTCGGTCATATCCGAGGAAATCAAATGGCAATTGAAGGAAAAAGAAGGGCGTGAAAATCCGGATTATGTAGTCGCCTGTATCGGCGGTGGCAGTAATGCCGCGGGTACCTATTATCATTTTCTGGATGAACCCGAGGTGGGTATCATTGCCGTTGAAGCCGCTGGCAAAGGAGTAGATACGGGCGAGAGTGCGGCTACTTCGGCATTAGGCAAAGTAGGTATTATTCATGGCTGTAAAACCATGTTGATGCAAACTTTAGACGGACAAATAACGGAACCATATTCTATTTCTGCAGGTTTGGATTATCCTGGTGTAGGCCCTATGCATTCGCATTTGCATAAGTCAGGACGGGCAGAGTTTTATTCGGCCACGGATGACGAGGCCATGACCGCAGGTTTGGAACTTTCGCAATTGGAGGGCATCATTCCCGCTATTGAAACGGGACATGCCTTTGCCATTTTCTCACACAAAACATTTAAACCGGATGATGTCGTAGTTATCAGTCTGTCCGGTCGTGGGGATAAAGATTTACAAACGTATATAGATTATTTTAAGTTAGCATAATGACGAATAGAATCAACCTTAAGCTACAAGAGGATAAAAAACTCCTCTCCATCTACTTTACGGCAGGCTACCCGGCATTGAACGATACCGTGAAAGTCATCCAAGACTTGGAAAAAAATGGCGTGGACATGATCGAAATCGGGCTACCGTTCAGCGATCCCTTGGCAGACGGCCCTACTATACAGGAAAGTTCTACGGCAGCCCTAAAAAATGGGATGACCACCGAAGTACTTTTTAATCAATTAAAAAATATTCGAAAAAAGGTCTCCATACCACTGATCGTGATGGGCTATTTTAACCCCATGCTCCAATATGGTGTGGAAGCCTTTTGTGAAAAATGCCGCGAGATAGAGATCGATGGCATCATAATGCCCGATCTGCCCTTGGATGTGTACCAAGACGAATATGAGGAAACCTTTAAAAAATATGGTCTCATCAATATCTTTTTGATTACGCCACAGACCAGCGACGAACGTATCCGCCAAATTGATGAAGCTTCCAACGGATTCATCTACATGGTAAGTTCTGCCAGCGTAACGGGTTCCAAAACCGGTTTTGGGAACGAACAGGAGGCTTACTTTGAACGTATCGCTAAAATCAATTTAAAAAATCCCCAAATCGTTGGTTTTGGGATTAAGGACGCCCAAACCTTTAAAGCGGCAACTAAAAATGCCAAAGGAGCGATCATTGGGTCGGCTTTTATCAAGCATTTGACAGCTTCGGATATCAAAGAAATAGGGTCGTTTATAAAAGAGATCAAATCATTATGAAAGAGCTCCTAAACAATTGGAAACTTATCATCCTATTATGCCTTACCCTGGGTATGGCCCCATTTTTTCCAGAACCCCATGTGTGGGGCAAAATCAAATGGGTGGCAGGTGGTGCCGTAGGTATGAATGCCATGGATTGGTTTGATCTAGTTTTTCATGGGTCTCCGTTTTTACTTTTGATAAGAAAAATTGTAATATCGTTCCTTAAGAAGTAGTGCACGTTGGTCGTTATGACATACTGTAGATTTCTAAAAAATGAGTAGGGTAAAACAAGATTGATTTGTTTTATCTGAAAATATAAATTTCAATACTGCAGCCATGGACAAAACAAAAATCGTAATAGGTCTATTTGTGTTTATCCTTCTTTTAAATGATTCGTTAATAGCACAAGAAAACATAAGCCCTTCGCCAGACAAAACCTTATTCATGCTACCTTGTGAACTTTAATCTTAGATAATTCTTTTCATCTGGCTTACGACCGGCTTCTTTTTAAAAGAGAAAAAGGTTTGATTAAATCGTACTATGTTACGTTAAAAGCGGGTATCAACCATCAAACTGGAATTATTGCAGATAGCGGCAGTATAAGCTCGTTTTCCCAAACACTAGGATTTACCGGCTTAACAGGAAAAAATCACAACCATTTTGAATTTGGTCTCGGATTGTAGTATTATACTAATGACAAAAACAACACGATATATAACGGGAGCAACTTAGCACCATACGTTACTGTTGGCTACAGATAAAAGACCGATAGGAGGACTTGTGTTTAGGACGGGTCTTGGTATTAATGAATAGGCATACCTTGGATTTGGATACAGTTTTTAACCCTATCTTGTTCCATAAATAACTATCTTTCCACTATCAAAATATGGATAAACGATGAGGCACTTTACCCTGGTTCTAGGAATTTTATTAACCCAATTACTTTTTCCGCAAGACTCAATAGCCATAAAATCCGCCGTGCGGCACAGTATCGATGAGCTTAGATCTTTTGTTTCCATTCCCAATGACGCCTTAAATGCAGATGATATTGACCAAAACCTAAGGTGGCTAAAAGACAAATTCAGTCAACGGGGTTTCAATACGTCTATTTTGCCCACCGAAAACCTTCCATTGTTCTTTGCCGCATTCCCTATGGATGACAATAAGCCTACGGTGTTGTTCTACATGCATTTAGACGGCCAATCCGTAGATGCCTCCAAATGGGACCAGCCAAATCCGTATGAAACCGTTTTAAAATCCAAGGACGGCGACGGTTGGAAAACCGAAAATTTCGAAGCCTTAAATACCGATATCAATTACGATTGGCGTTTGTTCGGTAGATCTACTTCAGATGACAAAGGACCTATTATTATGTTCCTTAACGCTATAGATTTGCTTAAAAAGGATGGTAAGGAACTATCTTTCAATGTAAAGGTAGTTTTAGATAGTGAAGAGGAAAGAAGTAGCAAACCATTACCGCAGGCCGTTCGCACCTATAAAGAACTTCTTATGGCAGAGTTCCTGGTCATTAATGATGGTCCAGTGCATCCTTCAGGAAAACCAACGGTTACCTATGGTTGCCGTGGTATTACTACCTTATCCTTAACCACGTTTGGACCTATTAAACCTCAGCATAGTGGACATTATGGGAATTATGCACCTAACCCTGGGTTTCAGCTAGCAAAGGTATTAGCAACTATGAAAGATGCCGAAGGAAGGGTTACAATACCCGGTTATTACGATGGCATTACCCTAAGCGAAACGGCCCAACAAGTCTTAAAGAGCGTTCCGGATAGTGATACCGATATTTCAAATAAACTACAATTTAAAACCGCCGAAAAAGTAGGCACATTCTATCAAGAAGCACTGCAATATCCTAGTTTGAACATAAGAGGACTTAGTTCCGGTTGGATAGGTGAACAGGCAAGAACCATAGTCCCGGCTTCAGCTACGGCCGAACTAGATTTGCGACTAGTCCCCGAAAGTGATGGCTCACGATTAAAAGGTCTTGTTAAAAAACATATACAAAACGAAGGTTTTTACATTACCGACACCATACCTAGCAAAGAAGAACGGATGGCACATGACAAAATAATGATGGTCATGGAAGGTTCGGTTACGGACGCGTTTAGAACCGATTTGGACAATCCTTATGGACAGTTTTTGGTAAATACCATGAAGGACACGTTTAAAGAAGACGTAGTGCAGATTAGAATTATGGGCGGTACAGTTCCTATTGCTCCCTTCATAAACGAACTACAGATTCCGGCATTTATAGTGCCTATGGTAAACGCGGACAATAACCAGCATAGCCCCAATGAAAATCTAAGAATAGGTCAGATTGCTTATGGCATTGAAAGCTTTTATGCCTTACTAAGCACGCCCTTAGTGGACTAGGTCACTATCGGATTACCGGAATATTTAAAAACGAAAGAACCCATGCAGTTAGCATGGGTTCTTTCGTTTTTATTGAACATAGACAGCACCAGGTTTCTAAAGCTAAGCTTATGCAGAATTCCTACTCGCGTTAATGTTACCGTACAGGGATCTGGTCACAATTTTTTCGTAAAGTTCCTTATGCGCATTCCCCTCACCTATTTTCTGTAAGGCATATTGCTGTATAACCAATAAAGGCAGCACTATACTCTCTCTAATTTTAATGGACTCTCTGGATACGGCTTCTTTTTCCATCAATATTTCCATTCCGGAAAGCTTTAGAAGCATTTTCTTGGAAAGTGAGTACTCATCGTGCAATATTTGCCAAAACGCTCCATATTCCTCGTTTTCCTTCATATAGCTCGTAAGCTCAAAATAGCACTTGGAAAGACTCATCATACTGTTCATCATCAATGCCTGAAAAAATGGTACCTCATTGTATATCTGCTGTATTTCCCCAAACCTTCCACGATCTTCTATTGTTTTTAACGCCGTACCTATACCAAAATAACCCGGTACGTTTTGCTTTAACTGGCTCCAAGACCCTACAAAAGAAATGGCCCTAAGGTCGGACAGTTCTAACTTTGCCTTATTGCCCCGTTTACCAGGTCTACTGCCAATATTTGCCTTGGTATAATACTTTAAGGTACTCATATTCTCCAAATAGGGCATAAACTTATCATGATGTTTTAAGGCATCGTATTTGGCAAAACTAAGGTCGGACAGTTCCTCTATCAAGGTTCTGAAATCATCGGAAATGGTAATTTCCCTGCCTAAAATGGAATTGGAAAGCCCGGCCGTCAATAATTGTTCGCTATTGTATTTAAACTGTTCCTTGGTGCCGTAAGTACTGGTTATGGTCTGTCCTTGAATAGTCAACTGAATTTCGTTGTTGGCAACTTTGTTCGTTTGCGCGGCATAAAAACGATGTGTCTTTCCACCGCCCCTAGCCGGAGGTCCGCCCCTACCATCAAAGAAAATGGCATCAATTTGATTTTTTTTACAAACCTCGGAAAGCTCCTCCTTTGTTTTTAGGATAGACCAGTTGGCCTTTAAATAGCCACCGTCCTTTGTACCATCGGAAAAACCGAGCATTATGGTCTGTCTGTTTCCGCGTTGTGCTAAATGGCTTCGATACTCTTTTAGTTTGAACAGTTGTTGCATCGTAGCCTCGGCATCGTCCATACCCCTCATCGTCTCAAAAAGTGGAACAATGTCAAAAGTAATGTCCCTATCTGCCCATCCGCACCATCTGAACAGGGCGTAGACGTAGAGGATACTAAAAACATCTTCGGAATTACTTATGATATATCTGTTACAGCCATGCTCTCCGTTCTTTTTCTGAATATCCGAAAGCTGGGATACATTTTTGATGGTATCCTTTACAATATCCTCGGTGTAGTCGTCCGCTTTTAGTTCTAATTTTTGATGCAATAAAATATCGATAAGAGCTGTCTCCGATAATTCGCTCAACTCTTCTTTTATGAATCCATTTTTAAGTAAAACGGCATGCATCACCTTGGTATGCATACTGTGGTCTTGGCGTATATCTATCGTTGCAAAATGTGTTTTAAAGATTTTCACCTTATCTATAAACATATCCAAATCCTTTAGATACAGGTTGTGGTATTTGCTGACCAAGGCGTCCCGTATTTGCTGCAGGGGACCAATGATATCCTCATAATCCACATCTTTGCTTGGGTTGAACATGGCTACGTAGAGATTAGCCCTAAGTACGTTCAATGGTTGTTGGACCTCTTTAAACGTCAACTTATGTTGTAACCGCTTTAAGTCGTTGTAATAACATTTCATAAGCGTAACACGCAGTTCGTTCATTACATCCTTGGTAATATCCGCAGTTACAAAAGGATTACCGTCCCTATCGCCACCGGGCCAAAAACCAAGCTTTACGATATCGTGATTGTCAAAGGCTTGATCGCCCGCACTTGCTTTAATATAAGCATACATTTCGCCAATGGCATCATAGTACACGTTTCTAAGCGTATAGATGATATTTTTTGCCTCGTCCAAGGGAGTCGGTTTTTTGGCGTTCACCAACGAAGTAAGTCCCAATTGCTGCAGCACCACATCTATTTCATCGATTTTATCCTCTAAAATGAGTGTTCTTAAATTGGTTATGATATCCAATACGGCCGGGGTATAAAACTGTGTTGGGTGCGCAGTGAGGACAATACGGGCACTAAAACTGTTCAGCTTATCCAAAATAGTGTCCCAATCCTTGTTTTTATGCACCAATTGAAAATAATCCTTTAAGGACAGGGAGCTGCTATGTTTGTGCAATTTGGGGAATGCCGCATCCTCCACACTGTCATAAAGCACCACTTGGCGCTCTACATATTGTATAATGCGGAACATAAAATCGATACGTTCTTCCTCGGTTTTTAAATCTGCAAAATTCTCAAAAAAGGCTTCTATAATTTCCTTTGGATTAAGACCCGCTTTTAAGCCCTTTCGGGACTGGTCCATTAATAAAGGTATCAACATCCCTACATTATCTATATACCGATACGGTAAATTCAGGAACAAACTGTTGTACACGTTGAATTTATTATTGACCGATTTTTTAAATTCCTCTATTCTCTCTAACTGCTGCATAGCTTACTATCGTTTTCAAACCTTAATTGATGTCCGTTTAAGTATAGGACAATTCCGTTATAAATATCGCTATTCTCGAATAATCTAAGCTTTAATTCTGGGGTAAATAACAAAAATGAAGAAGGACACCACAAAAACAACAGCATTGACAACAATAATGATATAAAACCGCAAATGCCTTATATCTTTACGATGTAATTAGCTACAAAATTTTTCATTTTCATATAGTGTTCTCGTAAAAGAGTCCAGTCCAAAAGGCTGGGCTCTTTTTGGTTTTGGTACTATCTAAGACCCTACTAAAATAGTATAGGCAGGATGCATGAAGAGGTTTTTTATTCAATTCTAACCCTTGTTAAAAATATATTATACCAATGATATATTACTATT
Organism: uncultured Maribacter sp.; assembly: GCA_964353165.1. GTDB lineage: Bacteria > Bacteroidota > Bacteroidia > Flavobacteriales > Flavobacteriaceae > Maribacter. Next base: position 36,934 of record CAYGUY010000013.1, on the reverse strand, counting down.
TTCCATGAATACAGGACTTGATACGATTTTTATTAAATTGCAGGTAAAAGTAGTGTAAACGTACCATTGTACATTTAGCTAGTTGTTGTATGCAACCTAAAAACACCACTAAAATCGGAAAATGGGTACTCTAAAGGATATGCTTAAAAAACTGGAAAGGTTTCAACAAGACGTTGAACAAATATCCAAAATATCAATCCCAATTATACCTGACAAAAATGGAATGATTGATAGGCAATGTCCCAAAAGTGAATGTGAGTCACTTTTCAAAATACACAAAGAAGATTGGTTAAACATTGTAAGAGATGAAGAGGTTTTTTGTCCTTTTTGCAAGAATAATTCAGAGGCTAAAAGCTATTTAACTATTGAACAAAACAATGAAGTAATTGGCGATTTAAAAAAATCAATAAGAGAACTTTGGCATTATGGCTACTCAACAACTGGAAAAAATATTACCATAAAACCAAGACCTGAATTTGAATTAAACATTAAATGTGAAAAATGCAATTGCAGATATTCAGTAGTTGCCTCAAAAAAACTCACTATACTGCAGTACCCGATAATCCAAAGTATTAAAATCATGGTTTTTTGCTTTCAGCTTTTTATAATCGGCCAAACTGCCCACTGCCCTATTGGCAGCGCCCGAAGGTGCTGTTAAGGATACGGTTTTGATTGTTGATCCTGTTTTTGGATGCACAAAAGAATGTATACGTGGCACAGTATTGGAAATGACCTCTAAGCTTACATTGTTTGCTTTTAGGTGTTTTCTGAAAAAATATTCGGGTCCGTTTTTACTATTTCCTCCGGTAAACAATAGGTTATCTACTTTGGTAAACCTTTCTAGATAGCCCAGCACATTACGAAGCTGTATATGCTGCATGCCCAAATCTGAAGCATCGATCTTTTCTCGTTCTGCAGATGCAACGATATCACAAATACCAATATTCCTTTCCTTTAAGAACTTCTTTCGTTGTAAAACTGCTTCCTCGGTAGTCTCAAATTTCAGGTTTAAATCAAATATACGGTCCAAAATAGGCCAAAGCTGACCGTCCCTGCTACCGTATGAAAAGTTTACATCGCCTTCTTTTAAT
>CAYGUY010000013.1:0-35743 GCA_964353165.1 uncultured Maribacter sp. | reverse complement strand
TAAGCCTTAATCGACCTTAAAGTTTAATTCTAGTCGATTGGTATCGTCCAGCGACAATTGGTAGGTATAAAATCCTACAGGTAACGAATCTGTAAAAACGGATTCGGGAACATAATTGTAATTTGTAGAATCCGCTACTACGGTCAGGGACATTTCTTGGAATGCCGTTGTATACTCCAAATATTCGGAATACTCCCCAGAAGCAATATTTTCATAGATTGTATCCTTATCGGTAATCCGAACTTCCTGAAAAAAAGTCTTGGTGCTATTTTGTATTCGAATATTTACCGTAGTTAAATCATCGTCCCTATCCGTGCAAGCTAAGAGAACACCGGCCGCTAAAACTATCAGAACAAAATATTTTCTCATACCCTTTTGTTTATCACCATTTATACTACCTATAGAACGGTAATCGCAAAAGAATATTTTACCGAATAAAGACCGGCTCGTTTTCCTTTAGGGTATGCTCCTTGCTAAATTGATAATCGTCCAGATTAAATCCCCTAATGTCACCCAAGCTTTTCGCTTCATTGTCGATGATATAGCGCACCATAGAACCACGAGCCTTTTTAGCGTAAAAACTGATTACTTTTAACTTGTCGTTCTTCCAATCCTTAAAAACCGGCGAAATTACAGGCACTTTCAAGGCTTTTACATCTACCGCACCAAAATACTCTGTACTAGCCAGATTTACGAACAGTTCATCTTCCTTTAGTTCGGCATTTAGATGAGCGGTGATGCTCTTCTTCCAAAAATCATATAGGTTTTTATTCCTCCCAATGGAAAGTGAAGTACCCATTTCCAATCGATAAGGCTGCATCAAATCCAAAGGTCTAAGAACTCCGTAAAGACCGGAAAGTATGCGCAAGGTTTCTTGCAATTTATCGAGTTGATGTTCCTTTAGCGTAAAGGCATCCAAGCCTTGGTACACATCACCATTAAAAGCGAAAACGGCCTGCCTAGCATTATCTGTTGTAAAGGGAACATTAAAATTTTGGTTCCGCTCCCAATTCAACTGCGCCAGATTATCCGAAATGGACATAAGACTGGACAGCGCTTTAGGTTTTTTCTTTGCCAGCACCTTGTTCAATTTCTGGGCGGATTCCAAAAACAAAGGTTCCGTATGCTGTTGGGTGGGCAAAGGCGTGTCGTAATCCAATGACTTTGCTGGTGATATTACAATCTTCATAACATGTTCTTTTAACGAATTTTAAAAATAAAAAGGAATTTGCAGATTAGCTATACCTAGTTCAAAAGACTTTCTATAGCACTATTGCCCTAAACTATATCTCCGTACTGTTTTGGCTATAATTTCGCCATTTTTCGATGCACTGGCGCATATCATCAGGAATATCGGAATCAAACCGCATGGCTTTACCCGTTACGGGATGCGCAAAGCCCAAGGTCTTTGCATGCAAGGCCTGACGTGGCAATACTTTAAAGGCATTATCAACAAACTGCTTGTATTTGGTAAACGTGGTACCCTTTAAGATACGTTCGCCACCATAACGTTCATCATTGAACAAAGTATGTCCAATATGCTTCATATGCACGCGTATCTGATGTGTTCTTCCAGTTTCTAACTGACAAGAAATCAAGGTTACATATCCTAAACGCTCCAATACTTTATAATGGGTTACGGCATCTTTACCGTCTTCTCCATCAGGAAAAACATGCATTTGTAATCTATTTTTAGGATGCCTGCCCACATGGCCCACGACCGTTCCTTCGTCTTCGGTAACATTTCCCCATACCAAAGCAACGTACTCCCGTTCGGAGGTTTTATCAAAAAATTGCTTGGATAAATGCGTCATTGCAGTTTCGGTCTTGGCAACGACCAACAAGCCAGAAGTATCCTTATCTATTCGATGCACTAGGCCGGGGCGTTCATTACTATTGGCAGGTAAGTTATCCGTATGGAAAATAAGCGCGTTTATAAGCGTACCACTATAGTTTCCATGGCCGGGATGTACAACCATTCCCGCAGGTTTGTTCACTACCAAAAGCACCTCATCTTCATAAACAATATCCAAAGGAATGTCCTCTGGAACCAATAAAAACTCATGTGGCGGGTGCTCGAACATCACTTGTATCTCGTCTCCCGCCTTAACCTTGTAATTGGATTTTACCATGGCACCATTGACCCAAACGTGGCCATCTTTCGCGGCTTGCTGAATTTTATTACGCGTAGCATTTTCGATAAAATTCATTAGAAACTTATCCACCCTTAAAGGCACTTGACCTTTAGAAGCAACTACCCTATGATGTTCAAAAAGCTCGTTATCTTCGGGTTCTTGATCTGCAGTTACTTGCATAATTAATCGGAGTCGGCCTGTATTAATGCCCTACTGGTAACAGAACCATTACCACAAATAAGTTCTACTTTAGAAGTCTTGGGAAGTTTATCTCCAGGTTTCACGTATTTTCCTTTGTACTTAATTTCATAAACCATATCCTTACCTAGTTCATCTATGTACGTTACACGCTGCACATCCAAACCTACCGCTTTTAACATAGAGGTTGCATTTCTTTTGGTTACCTGTTTAATATTTGGAATAGTTACCTTTTTATATCCAGAAGGATTCACCGTAAAATAAATTTTTCTATTTGTTTTTACCTTGGTGCCTGCCAAAGGGTCCTGCTCTATAATGGAAAACCGAGGATAATCTGGATTAAAGGTGGCAGAATCCAATACTTCATATCTAAGTCCCGCATCTTCGACAGATTTACGCATCTCCATTACCGATAATTTTGAAAAATCCGGAACCTCAACAAACTCCCCATGATTGGTAGAACTTTTTAACCAACTAAGGGTAACAAACACCAAAATGACTACCAAAACAAATGCTAGCGCCAATTGAATCAAAAATGACTTACTTTTTAAAAAATTGAAAAAATTTCTCATGTCCGTGTTTAATCTTCCAAAGATAATAAATGCCTGTATAACAAAATGATTCCTTTCTACTTCTTCTTAAACAGTTCTAAAAACCGTAAAAGCAAATTGAACAAGTTTGGCCTTTTTTCTTTGTTAGGAATAGCACATCTTTGTGTAAGTAATAATCCCTTTAGTTTTTAAAATGAAGAAAAAAATAGCTATTATCATGGGAGGCTATTCCAGTGAATACAAGATTTCATTACAAAGCGGCAACGTGGTATACTCCTATTTAAACAAGGACAAATTCGATGTATACAGAATTCATATTTTTAAGAACACGTGGGTATATATAGATGAAAACGATTTGGAACATCCTGTTGATAAATCAGATTTTTCTATACGCATTGATGATAAAAAAATTACGTTCGATTGTGTATTTAACGCAATTCATGGAAGCCCAGGGGAAGACGGGCTAATGCAGGCTTATTTTGAACTTTTGAATTTACCACAAACATCATGCGGGTTTTACCAAGCGGCACTTACCTTTAACAAACGGGATTTGCTAAGTGTACTTAAACCATATGGAGTAAAATCGGCTGCTTCCTTTTATATAAATAAGGGAGATGACATTAACGAAGATGAAATTATTGCAAAAGTAAAACTACCATGCTTTGTAAAGGCAAACAAATCCGGGAGCAGTTTTGGCATTACAAAAGTCCATGAAAAAGATGAACTGCAACAGGCAATTGAAGTGGCGTATAAAGAAGATGACGAAATTATCATAGAAGGTTTTTTAGAAGGAACGGAAGTATCTGTCGGGGTACTTAAATTTAAAGGAAAAACCACCGTGCTTCCTATTACTGAAATTGTAAGCGAAAACGACTTTTTTGACTACGAGGCAAAATATGAAGGAAAATCCCAAGAAATAACACCAGCTCGGATATCTAAAGTGCAAGAAGAAAAAGTAAAGTACTGGGCGAAAACCATTTATGATGTTTTAAAAATGACCGGATTCTCTAGGAGCGAATTTATTTTCATTAAAGACGAACCCTATTTATTGGAAGTGAATACCACACCCGGACTTACCACAAATAGTATATTACCGCAACAAGCAGCGGTTGCCGGAATTGATTTGCCAACGCTTTTTGAAAATGCCATTACCGAGGCCCTGACTTAAAATTAGTTATATTTAACCCTATTTAAATTACTTATGAAACGTGCTATTTTCCCAGGATCTTTTGACCCATTAACGCTAGGGCACTACGATATCATTATGCGTGGTATTACCGTTTTTGATGAATTGATCATTGCGGTAGGAAAAAACGCCGATAAGAAGTATATGTTTTCCCTAGAAGAGCGAATGCAGTTTATCAACGAAGCGTTTAAAGACGAAAAGCAAATTAAAGTACATACCTACGAAGGGTTGACGGTTGATTTTTGCAAAAAGGTAAATGCCGATTATATTCTAAGGGGACTTCGAAATCCAGGAGATTTTGAATTTGAAAAAGCTATCGCGCATACCAACCGTAAATTATCTGAAATAGAAACTGTCTTTTTGTTAACATCCTCGGGCAAATCCTACATTAGTTCTTCAATAGTTCGAGATGTAATTAGAAATGGCGGTGATTATACAGGTTTGGTACCCAATTCCGTTAGGGTTACTAAATAGTTTCAACTATAACATTACTTCTTAGCTGCTGCTAAAATCGTGAGCTTAAAACTTCGCTGCATTTTGTATTATTCCTTTAGCACTATTTGTCTTAAAAGTAGGAAAATACCTTAACAATATATTCGGAAGGACGAATTTCCATGCGTATTTAGCCTAAATTTATAATTGCTAAATCATTTAGAAATCATTAGAATCATTTGTTATAACTATGATTACCTTAGGAAATAATATGCGTGTATTTCAAACACCGTAGCGCGTAGAAACACTTATAAATAAATACTTCATAAGGAATCACTCGTTTAAATACAGTACTTTAAAACAAAAATAATAGAATGAAATTATCGAATACGTGGAGCAAAAGAAGTACACAATTGATAGGAAAAATGGTTATTTCGCAGAAATCACCACAAGTATTTGATAGTTCACAACAAAAATTTATAATATAGAAAAATACGTATAAACTTGTAAGAAAATACAACTAAATGTTGAAGACTAACAAAACTACATCTATTTCATTTTTGGTAAAACAATTACCAACTGCAACCCTGTTTGTGGATAGGAAGTTAAATGTAGTTTATGCATCTGATAAACTAATTTCTTTATTCTGTGATGATAGTATGCATTTTGTTGGACGAAACCTATTTACTGTTTTTCCGGAGCTTGATTTAAAATGGAAATGCGTTCTAAAAGAGTGCCTAAAAGGAAAGTCCAATCTTATGGGTATTCAAAGTTTTATCGATGCAGCTGGTCAAGAGAAATTCTACGAATGGTCCAATGCCGTTTGGTACGATTCCGATGAAAATATCGTGGGTGCAATTATTCAAATAAATGATAGTACCACTGCTATCGAAAGCGATATCGCATTAGAAAAGGCGAACATACTGCTAAAACAACAATCCGAAATTTCCAAAATTGGCATATGGGAATATGACTTACAAAAAAATACATTGGATTGGTGCTCAATGACAAAAGCGATACACGAAGTACCTTTGGATTATGAGCCTAATATAGATTCTGCTATAAACTACTACAAGGAAGGGCATAGTAAAAATGCAATTTCCATGGCAGTTTTTGAAGCTGCTAATAAAGGAATAGCCTGGAGGTTACAATTACAGATAATCACCGCTAAAGGAAACGAAAAATGGGTATTAGCAGCTGGTAAACCCATATTTGAAAGAGGAAAAATAGCCCGTATAATTGGAACTTTTCAAGATATTAATGATCAGGTTATTTCCGAAATCAAAACAAAGGAAGACGCAAAACTACTTGAAACCTTGATTGATCATCTCCCGGTAAATGTTTTTATAAAAGATAGGGATTCCAAAAAAATATTGGCAAACAAATCCGAATGTGCCTATTTAGGCGTTTCGGACTCCAAGGAACTATTAGGCAAAACAGATTTTGACCTATATCCCTATGAAACGGCAAAGCAATTTCGCGACGAAGATTTAGAGGTGATGGAAACCCTAAAACCAATACTTCGGAAAGAAAGCATCAGCATTAAAAATGACGGTAAGCAGACCGTTTTTTTAAGTTCTAAAATTCCACTTTTGGATGAAAATGGCATTTCAACAGGTCTAGTTGGCATTAGCTTGGACATTACCAATATAAAGGAGCAAGAACAGGAATTAAGAAACTTGATTAACGTTACATCCCTACAAAACAAAAAACTAATAAGTTTCGCCCATATCGTTTCGCATAATCTACGGTCCCATAGCGCTAACTTTTCGATGTTACTTGACTTTCTCGTAAACGAAAAAAATGAGGAAGAGAAAAACAAAATCGTGCATATGCTTACACAAGCATCTGACAATTTATTGGAAACTTTAGAAAACCTAAACGAAGTAGTAACGCTTAGTACGAATACTCACGCCAAAAAAGAGACTTTAAATCTATCTTCCAAAATAGCTGAAATTCAGCAAAATTTATCCCATATCAGTAAAAACAATAAGCTAAAGATTATTAACAATGTCTCAAACGATATTAAAATAGAAATAGTCCCAGCTTATTTGGATAGTATCCTAATGAATTTTGTGACCAATAGCGTTAAATACAAACATCCGGATAGAGAACCAGTTCTTGAGTTTAGCTCAGATAAAAAAGGTGAATATACCCTTCTAAATATAAAGGATAATGGCATAGGTATAGATTTGAAGAAATACGGCAGCAAACTGTTTGGCATGTATAAAACCTTTCATACAAATAAGGATGCTAGGGGTATTGGATTATACATTACCAAGAATCAAGTAGAGGCCATGCACGGAAAGATTGAGGTAGAGAGCGAAACTGGTAAAGGAACAAAATTTAAGGTGTTTTTTAAATGAAAAAAATCAACCTTATTAGTATTGTAGATGATGATCCAATAACGGTATTCGGTATACGGAAAATGCTTAAGTCTACCGTAATATGTGAGACCGTAGAATCATATATAAACGGTAAACTGGCCATAGAAAGTATAAAGGAACGCATAAGCCAGGACAAACCCCTTCCGGAAATAATTTTCCTAGACATTAATATGCCCATAATGGACGGTTGGCAATTTTTAGAGGAATTCATTACCTTACCCATTGCAATGAGAGTAAAGGTCAACATAGTTACTTCTTCCATAGATCCTTATGATTACAAACAGTGGGAATTTTTCAAAAGTCAAACCCATCACATTATTACCTTTAACAACAAACCCATTAAAAAGCATGATATGGCCAACATTACGAAAGTAGCTTAGGACCATTACCTTATCTCAGGTTTTTAATTACTTTTACGCCTAATTATGATTTGATTAGGCGAATATGAAAACGATATCCTTTCGACTACTTTTACCACTTGTTGCTGCCTTTTTCCTGGCTTGCGAAAAAAAATCAGAACATCGCGCTATTGATTTTCTTACACAATTTGAAACTTCTAATGGTTTAGAAACAGCTACGTACGAAGAAGCCATAACTTTTTATATAAAATTGGCAAAGGAATTTCCCGAAATAAACATACAAACCATAGGTAGTACCGATAGCGGCAAACCACTGCACATAGTCACTTTTAACATTGACGGAGATTTCAATTTCAAAAAAATAAGGGAAAATAAGCGTATCATCCTCATCAACAATGGAATTCATCCGGGAGAAAGCGATGGTATTGATGCAACCATGTTACTTTACCGTGATTTAGCTAGCGGTAAACTTAAAGCTCCACAAAAAACGGTACTGGTTACCATTCCTATATATAATGTTGGCGGGGCTCTAAATCGAAATAGTGAGACAAGAGCGAATCAAAACGGACCCATTTCCTATGGGTTCAGAGGAAATGCACGGAATTTTGACCTGAATAGGGACTTTATAAAAAGTGATACTAAAAATGCACGAACGTTTGCAGAAATATATCATTTGGTACAACCAGATGTTTTCATAGACAACCATGTAAGCAACGGGGCAGACTATCAATACATCCTTACCCACCTTTTTACCCAACATAATAAATTAGGCGGTGCACTTGGACATTACGTACATGAGTCACTTATGCCAGCGCTTCAGGATTCATTAAGCATTGAAGAATGGGAAATAACCCCATATGTAAATGTTTTCAATAAACCTCCGGAAGCCGGATTTTCACAATTTTTGGATAATCCCAGATATAGCACCGGATATACAACACTCTGGAACACACTTGGGATGATGGTTGAAACACACATGCTAAAACCCTATAAAGATAGAGTTGATGGTACGTATATACTCATGAAAAGTATGATCGGAATCGTTGAGGAAGATGGCGAACAAATTGCGATACTTCGAAAAAACAGATGGCAACAACAAGCAACGCAAGCCTATTATCCTATACATTGGGAAGTTGATACGACTAGGAGTTCTAAACTTAATTTTAAAGGGTTTAAAGCCGATACTATCCTTAGCCAGGTTACAGGAGTCAATAGACTCAAATTTAATCGAGAAGAGCCCTTTACCAAAGAGGTTGATTATCAGGACTTCTTTATTCGGACCGATTCCATTTTAATTCCAGAAGCCTATGTTATCGGAAAACAATGGACCGCTGCTATAGAGTTGCTTCGTTTGAACCAAATACAATCTACACCCTTTACAAAAGACACGACCCTACTAGTGGAAACCTACAAAATAGAAGATTACAAAACAGTGTCAAGACCTTATGAAGGACATTATTTGCACTACGGAACCAATGTTACGACCAAAATCATCGCGAAAAAAGTGAATGCGGGGGACCTACTAGTGCACACCAACCAACCTGGTATGCGATACCTATTGGAAACTTTGGAACCACAGGCAGATGATTCTTTTTTCAATTGGAATTTCTTTGATACCATACTACAGCAAAAAGAAGGCTTCTCTCCCTATGTATTTGAGGATACCGCTTTAAAAATGCTACAAAACGATACCATTCTAAAAAATGAATTCAGTCGTAAAAAAGAAGAGGATGAAAAATTCGCGGCCAATTGGTATGCTCAATTGGACTGGCTTTTCGAACGCTCAGAACACTACGAAAAAGCACATCTTGAGTATCCCATATACCGAATAGCTAAGACAAAATAAACCTAGTAAGATACGTATTAATCTCCCTCAAAAAGTATTTTAATATTAGCGTAGGAATTCTGTAAGGCTAATCTTATTTTATCCGGGCCTTTCCATTTTACCTTTACGATGCCTTCTTTCTTTTCAGGTTTCAACTTACCTGAATACTCTGTTTTCATAGCGTACCAGTGCACCTGCTTTAACGTACGAACACCACTGTTATTGAAGATATGATAGGTTGTTTTTAAGAAATTCTCTATTCGTAATCCTTGTACGCCTGTCTCCTCCATAACCTCTCGTTTGGCACAATTTTCTAAAGATTCCCCTTTATCGAGTTTTCCCTTAGGCAAGTCCCATTTATCGTTTCGATAAATAAACAGAACCTTACCCTCATCATTAGTAACTACACCTCCCGCGGCAACCACCATAGGTATTTCCTTGGTGAATTTCTTTAAAATCTCTTCATGGTTGGGATGATAAATATATGCTTCTGTGAGCTTTTTTTTCTTTAATGCCTTTATAGCCTCTTGTATGGCTTCTTGATTGAGTAAAAAATACTCGCCATTGGCAGTTTCCGATAGTTTATTTGTCAAAATCAAAGGCAATTCATTAACAAAAACTTTATACATTTGCTTTATGGTTTTAGACAAGAATACCGCAAAAAAAACAGCAGAGCTTCTGCTGCAAATTAATGCAATAAAATTGAAACCGGAAAATCCTTTTACATGGGCTTCTGGCTGGAAATCTCCAATCTATTGTGATAATAGAATTTTACTTTCCTACCCTATCATTCGCAACTTTGTGAAACAGGAAATGGCAAAACAAGTAGAATCGCTATACGGCAAACCGGATATTATAGCTGGTGTAGCAACTGGTGCCATTGGTATTGGCGCCCTAGTAGCGGACGTACTCGGTTTACCCTTTATTTATGTGCGACCTGAACCTAAATCCCACGGCAGAAAGAACCAGGTAGAAGGTCATTTGGAAAATAACCAAACCGTCGTGGTCATAGAGGACTTGATTAGTACTGGCAAAAGCAGCCTAAACGCGGTAGATGCACTAAGACAAGAGGGCGCAAATGTAAAGGGAATGCTGGCAATTTTTACGTACGGATTTGAAACAGCAACTGCCAATTTTGAAGGAAAAGATATTAAACTGAATACATTAAGCAGCTACGAATACCTAATAGAACAGGCTTCGGATACAGGTTATATAAAAGAAGATCAATTAAAAACGTTAATGGAATGGAGGATTGATCCTTCTACATGGTTACAATAAAAGCTTATGTTTATAGAAACACCCAAGACAACGGTATCAAAAAGTGACAAAGAGACTTTTGAATTTTTGAATGAGTTAGCGAATTTTGAACAATTAATGCCAGAAAACATTGATAAATTCGAAGTATTGAATGAAAACAGATTTCTTTTTGCTTTGAAAGGAATGCCAGAAATCGTTTTAGAAAAAAAAGAACAATCCCCGCCGAACAAATTAGTATTAGGTGCAGCAAGTGAGAAACTACCCTTTACACTATCTGCGGATATTAGCGGCATAAATGAAAACCAGAGCGAGGTCCTTCTAAGTTTTACCGGAGAATTTAATGCTATGATGGCCATGATGATTAAAAATCCCATCACTAATTTCATGAATACGTTATCAACCAATCTTGGCAAGGTCTAATAATGTAGCTTAATCTCTTTTAGACCATATTCCTTTATAGTATCGTCCGCTAGGCCAATTTTTAATTTGCCTTCCTTTGAAATTCCCTGAATGATCCCTGTAAACAGGGGACTATTGGGCTCTTGAAACGTTGCTGGTATGTTTTTTTTAAAGAGTACATCTTCATAACGCCCAAGCATACATGTCAAATTTGAAGCGGCTACCTCGTTTAAATACCGTTGTAACGAATCGAGGATGATTTGTAGCAGCATATCCAAATCCAATTCCCTGCTTAACAGCAGCTTTAAAGACGATGCTTTACTGTTGTTGAAGAACGAAATTTGGTTCACATTTAATCCAATCCCGATAACGGAAGTTTTTATCTCTCGGCCGGCAATACTATTTTCTATTAATATACCGCAAATCTTGGATGTTCCTGACAGAATGTCGTTAGGCCATTTTATAGCAAGTCTAGGCACTCCTAAGTCCAATAACACTTCGTATAAGGCAAGAGAGACGCACATACTTATCAAAAAATGATGATCTATACTTAGTTGATGGTGCCTCTTCAAAACACTAAACGTCAGGTTTTTACCAGGTTCAGACTCCCAAGAAGCGTTCACTTGACCCCGCCCCTTCGTTTGAATATCAGCAATAACTACCGTAAAATCGGAAGGTATTTCAAAGGTCATTAACTCCTTTAAATGGGTGTTTGTAGATTCCGTGGCACTAAGTTTGATTATTTCCATGCGGCAACGCTTTTAGCAATCTATAATCTATTGTTAAAAACTAGGGCTAAAAGAACAAAAAAATAATAACTTTGTAAAAATAAAATTTTTGAATGCAGAATAGGAAAAATGGTGCAGATGAGTTAATTGCATTAATTTTACAAGGAATAGAAGAGGTAAAAGGACACCACATAAATTTACTCGACCTTAGGGAAATTGAAAACACCGTTTGTGACTATTTTATTGTATGCAACGGTACTTCCAACACGCATGTAAATGCAATCGTAGGTTCTATCCAAAAAACAGTTAGTAAAGCGATACAAGACAAACCTTGGCACGTAGAGGGCGAAGCTAATGCCGAATGGGTACTTATGGACTACATAAATGTTGTGGTCCATGTATTTCAAAAGCAAATTAGAGAGTTCTATGATATAGAGGGCTTATGGGGCGACGCGAAGTTTACAACAATAGATAGTAGCATTAATAATTAAAAAAATAAAATGGCTAAAGAAAATAATTCGAATCCTAAAAAACCTAAGTTCACTACTTGGTGGATCTACGGTTTGGTTGCAGTATTACTGATCGGTTTTCAGTTTTTGAACAGTGACAATATGGCCAATACCGAAAAGACAACAACTTCTGAATTACAAGAGTACTTGCGTAACGGTGATATCGAAAAAATACTGATCATAACAAATACCAACCAAGCAAAGGTATTTCTTACGGATGAAGCCCTTGCAAAAGAAGTGCACAAAAATGTAACAGAAAAACCTTTTTTGCCCTCAGCGGGTCAGATTCCCCAATACACATTAGATTACGGGGATCTTCAGATATTTCAAAATGAAATAACAGAAATTAAGAAGGAAAATAACTTAGAGACGATTGTTGAGTTCGGTAAGGAATCTACCGCAATTTTGGATTTCCTGTTGTCCTTGCTTCCTTTTGTCCTTATCATCGGAATATGGATTTATCTCATGCGAAGAATGTCTGGTGGAGGCGGTGCCGGTGGCGGAGGTCAAATATTCAACATTGGCAAATCCAAAGCCAAACTGTTTGATGAAAAAACAGATACAAGAACCTCGTTCAAAGACGTTGCTGGCTTGGAAGGAGCTAAAGAAGAAGTTGAGGAAATTGTAGAATTTCTTAGAAATCCTGACAAATACACGTCGCTTGGAGGTAAAATTCCGAAAGGCGCGTTATTGGTAGGCCCTCCGGGAACAGGTAAAACACTTTTGGCAAAAGCAGTAGCAGGTGAAGCTAAAGTACCGTTCTTCTCGCTCTCCGGATCTGATTTCGTAGAAATGTTCGTCGGTGTTGGAGCATCGAGGGTGAGAGACTTATTTAAACAAGCAAAAGACAAATCCCCGGCCATCATTTTTATCGATGAAATAGATGCTATAGGAAGAGCCAGAGGTAAGAATAATTTTACCGGCTCCAATGATGAAAGAGAAAACACGTTAAACCAGCTGTTAACGGAAATGGATGGTTTTGGAACGAATACGAATGTCATTGTCCTGGCCGCGACCAACAGAGCGGATGTTTTGGATAAGGCCTTAATGCGTGCAGGTAGGTTTGACAGACAAATCTATGTAGACCTACCGGATATTAGGGAGCGTAAAGAAATTTTTGAAGTTCATTTGAGACCAATTAAAACGTCGGAAACACTAGACCTAGATTTCTTAGCAAGGCAAACACCCGGTTTCTCAGGAGCGGATATTGCAAATGTTTGTAACGAAGCAGCCCTGATTGCAGCGAGAAAAGAACAAAAAGCGGTAAACAAACAAGATTTCCTCGATGCAGTGGACAGAATCGTTGGTGGACTTGAGAAGAAGAATAAAATCATAACCCCTGGAGAAAAAGAAACTATCGCATACCACGAGGCTGGTCATGCCACTACTAGTTGGATGCTCGAACATGCAGCCCCCTTAGTAAAGGTTACGATTGTACCTAGAGGACAATCCTTAGGAGCAGCATGGTACTTGCCAGAAGAACGATTAATCGTTAGACCGGAACAAATGCTTGATGAGATGTGTGCTACCATGGGTGGGCGTGCCGCCGAAAAAGTTATTTTTGACAAAATCTCAACTGGAGCCTTAAGTGATTTAGAGAAAGTAACAAAACAGGCACGGGCAATGGTCACCATTTATGGCTTAAACGATAAAATTGGGAATATTACCTACTATGATTCTTCAGGGCAGGATTCCTATGGCTTTTCCAAACCTTATAGCGAGGAAACAGCAAAGACCATAGATGAGGAGATTTCTAAAATTATAGAAGAACAATACCACCGTGCTATCAAAGTACTTACCGATAATAAAGACAAACTTACTACCTTAGCGGAAAGACTACTGGAAAAAGAAGTGATTTTTAAAGAAGATTTGGAGAAAATATTCGGAAAAAGACCTTTTAAAAAGGACCTTTTGGATGAAAAAGAACGAGCATCAGAAGATTTAGCCAGAGAGGAAAAAGCAAAAGCGTTAAAAACTGAGGAAACGGAAGAAGAAAAAAAAGTTTAACAAAATTATCCGTTTGTAAATTACACACTTATTAGTTTAAAGGATTAAATGGGGCTCTTAGATATTTTATTTGGTGGTGGCAAAAAGAAAGTTTCAAAGGAAACTGCTGAAACGAGAGGCCAACACATGCCCGATTTGAATCTTCCTGTTGATGAGAAATTTACCATTCACTTTAAACAGAACGGCGGTAAATTTCTTTATTGCGTTTCATTGGAAGAAATCTCCCTGGCAATTGACAACATTATTTCGGAGAATAATTGGAGTAAGGTTCCATTCTTTGCAATGGACGCCCGTTTGACAGCAAAATTTAGCAAAGAGAATATTGTATTTACGGACAAGGCTAAAAATAGTGAAGTCTTTTTTACTACTTGTGAACATCTTATCGCACAAAACGGAAGTATCCTTGTCTGCTCCAATCAACTGCATGAGAAAAAGGTTAATGAGCTTCCAACCAATGTTGTAGTCTTTGCAACAACGAGTCAATTGGTAGAATCTATTGGGGAAGGTCTAAAAACCATTAAGAAAAAATATGGCCCCAAAATACCCACAAATATCACTACGTTAAAACACTTTAAAGCGACCCAAGAAAATTCCGATGATTTTCTAACGTACGGAAGTAGTACTAAAAATCTCTATCTTTTACTCCTGGAAGATTTGTAGTATGAGCGAAATTTTACGTAGAGCATTAACTGGTGCAGTGTATATTATATTGCTGCTATCAGCAGTTTTTTTGAATTCAGACGCTTTTGACTTCCTTTTTATGACATTTGGCCTTGCCTGTCTATACGAATACAAAAAGTTGGTTAACCTAAAAGGATATCATGTTTTTGCAGCCTATCTGGCATTATGGTGGGTTTTCATCTATCTAGTAAACGATCAAATACTTATAAACATACTGATGGTCATTACGATTACCATTGATATTTATCTGCTTTTTTATCTTTTTTCAAAAAATTCTACAACCTTCAATACTTTTCAAAAGTTTATTATTGGCTTGTTTTATATTGGTGGAGGATGCATCTTCCTTACTATGATACCCTATAAGAACGACGCATTCGCTAAGCTCTTGATTATGGGTATTTTTATTCTAATATGGGTAAACGACTCATTTGCTTACTTAGTAGGCAAGAGCATTGGTAGGACAAAATTATTTTCTGCTGTTTCTCCTAAAAAAACTATTGAAGGAACAATAGGAGGTTTTATCTTTGCACTAGCGGCAGCTTACTTTATGGGGACCCAAGAAAAATTGATAAGTCCAGGGCAATGGATGATACTTGCTTGTGTAATCGTGCTGGCAGGAAGCCTTGGCGACCTTATAGAATCGAAACTAAAAAGGTCTGCAGGAGTCAAGGATAGTGGTGCTATTTTACCGGGTCATGGAGGAATGCTGGATAGGCTTGATAGTTTGGTCTTTGCTGCTCCCTTTGCTTATTTAACCTTAAATATATTTACTTATGTTTCATAAAGAGGGTCAATTTATTATTCTGACAACTTTTTTTATAGTTGGAATAGGAGCTCTTTTAGCCCACTTTTTTATTGATATTCCTTGGTTAAAATGGTTGCTTCAACTGGTCTTACTATTGGTATTGATATTGATTCTACAATTCTTTAGAAACCCAACAAGAAGGGCCAATAAAAGTTTTGATGAAATACTTTCTCCCGTAGACGGTAAGGTAGTTGTAATTGAAGAGGTAATGGAAACGGAATACTTTAATGAAATGCGAAAACAGGTATCAATTTTTATGTCTCCCATTAACGTTCATGTTACAAGATACCCAGCGAGTGGAACCGTAAAGTATTCCAAATATCACCCTGGAAAATACCTAGTAGCTTGGCACCCCAAATCAAGCGAAGAGAATGAAAGAACCACGGTAGTAGTGCATACACCAAAATTTGGAGATATTCTGTTTCGTCAAGTTGCTGGAGCCTTAGCGCGCCGAATCGTAAACTATGCTGAAGAAGGAGAACCCGTACAGCAGGGTGATGACTCCGGATTTATAAAATTTGGTTCTAGAGTAGACCTTTTCCTACCTTTGGATTGCGATATCAATGTCAGCTTAAACCAAAAAGTGACAGGTGCCAAAACCTGCATTGCAACTTTTGTAAATCCTAATGAAAAAGAAGAAGCTACATACTAACTTTGAAAGTGCAGTAGCTTTCGTAAATGCATATAGCAGGCCCATACCAGCAGATGTATTGTTAAAACTATATGCGTACTATAAAATTGCTAATGAAAATTTTGAAAACCCAGGTAGCAAAACTCCTCTAATCAATGCATTTAAGGCAAATGCTTTGATACAGGCACAGAACATTGATGGTGTAGAAGCAATGAAATCTTATATTAAGCTCGTGAATGCAGAATTAAAATAGACACGTATTATTCGTATAAATTTTTAATATCCGCATTACAAAGTTCAGCAAAAAGAATAGCTGCTTTATCGCAAACAGCTTTAAAAAAACGTTCACCTTTTTGCTTTGTAGCATACTCAGGATTACCGATACCGGTATCATCACTTACCTTAGACCATTGGCGCTCTGCCCAAACCCAACCTTCGGAAAATGACTTTATTTTGAATTTTTTTGCGGCTCCACTACCCCATTCATTTTTATTGAGCACCAAGTCTGGTCTTAAATACAACATTAAACTTGTTTCCATCTCATCTGCATGATCACCAGCTTCATCAAAATAGTCCGACTTATCGAATATTTGAGGAAAAAAGCAAAAACTAATAAACATCTCTGGAAATTGTAAACCCAACTCCCTAACCAAAGGTTTGAAGTTGTTACCACCATGGCCATTAAAGATCAAGAGTTTATAAATTCCTTGAGAATTAAGTACAGTAATTATATCCTTTAAAATAGCCAACTGTGTACTTGGATTTAAGTTGATATCCAAATAAATATCTTTCTGACCGGTATTTACCCCAAATGGAATGGTAGGAAGCACAACTACTTTATTTCCCTTTTCCCAAGCAATTCCAGCGGCTTCGGTAGCCATGGCCTCTGCTTGAAAATTATCGGTAGCATAAGGTAAGTGATAATTATGGGCCTCGGTTGCTCCCCAAGGGAGCACGGCCAAATCAAAATTTTCATCCTTCAAATGCTTCCAATTCGTTTCTGCTAATACGTAAGGTCTTATCATTTTATATAGTTAGGTAATTTGTTGAGACATAAGCTTGTTTTGCCTTCTGTAATTGAAATAAAGCACTGCTATCAACGTAATTAAAAAGTATAGGAATATCAACAACCTACTAACGGCCGTAAAATCACTCTTAATAAACCAATCAACCTGTATAAGAAGAAATACCATTCCCAACATACTCCGAAACACCTCTATCCAAAAACCATAGGTGACACCGTCCATAAAACTGGTATAGCCATAAATACCTAAAAAGATAAAACCGCCATAAAACAGCAATTCAATGGTATCCAGAGCACTGTAGTTATAAAATAACGAGAGGAGCAGGAAAGTAGTGGATAAGAGCTGAAAAACAATATGCACATTGAACAACGCTGACGTAGGTGTTTCATATTTTTCAAACGAATACACATCCTTAATGACACCTTCAATGGGATATTTAGCCTTAACATCTGCTGGTCTCCATCCTGTGGCCATAAACCAAATTCGCAATTTATCCCAATAACTAGTTGTACGCCATGCATCCTTTGATAATCTCCAAAAGTGCTGAAAATTAATATGAACCGGATTCCAGGTTTTAGCAGGTTTCAATACCCCATATTGCGGAGGAACATTGTCTAGTTCTTCCTGGAACGTGCCAAACCACCTATCCCAAATACAAAGAAGCTGACCTAGATTTTTGTCAATATACTCTGGGTTTATGGCATGATGAACCCGATGTTGTGAAGGTGTGACAATGATATACTCCAACCATCCCAATTTACCAATATGTTGGGTATGGTACCAAAACTGTGCAAATAGATGAACTGGTGCCAATATGGCAATTACTTGGTTAGGAACGCCCAATAAAGCGGCAGGAAGCAATAGAAAAGCAAAATAACCAACCAGATTGGATATGGGCTGCCGTAACGCACAGGCCAAATTAAACTCCTCACTGCTATGGTGAATAACGTGCTGATTCCAAAAGATATTTACCTTATGACTTAACCTATGATTCCAATAGCCAGCAAAATCTATTGCTAAAAAGGCTAACAACCAAATTACCCAAGTCGTCTGAATTTGAAGTAGCGCCAAATGTTCCAACAAATAAGGGTAAGACACCAATGCCAAACCAATACCTAGAGAATCCTTGATGATATTCGTAAGTCCAGAACTAATACTAGAAACAGAATCCATGAGCTTATGCTTCTGATTCTTTACAATATACCCATAGGTTATTTCAAAAATCAAAAGCAACATAAAAAAGGGAATCGCATAAAGTAAAGCCTTGGCATAGGTTTCCATGCAGTACGACTTTAGTTAAAAGGCCCTACCATAATATGCGCACGAAAAGTTCCCGGATCCATAAGCCACGGCATTCCTTTCGCATGGGGCTTGTCCGGTAGACCTGTAGATTCGGTCGTAGCAAAAGCGGTATATATAACATACCGGAACTGACCATCTGCCAATTCCCCAGTTTCTGTATTATAAGCCTCATCTGTACCGTAATAAATATAGGTCATACTAGGCTCTTTGGGCATTTCTAATTTGCCTTGGGCAACTTCCATACCTCTTATTTCCCTCTTTTCCTTGAAATCCTTCCCTTCTGCACTTAATTCCCTTCCTCTTTTCATAAAGGGCTCCAGTTTTTTAGAATAACAGGAAACGCTAATCCCTTTCTTTTTTGGGTCATCTGCCAAACAAATTAAATTATTGCTCCCTTCCCTTAAAATAATGAAATCACCTTGTTGATCATAGCCATACACCATAGCACCTTCCTTGTCCGATTCCGGAGCTGGCAAAACAGCTGTCTTTATTTGAATAGCCGCTGGCAATAAGGTTGGGGACAATTCTTGGGCGCTAGTTAGCAAACCGATAAACATCAGATTTATAAATAATATTTTCTTCATGGCTTCTATTTTAATATATTCTGTAAGTTATACATTTTATTAAAATAGTGGTTAATTTTTACCTACAAGATAGTTTAAACAAACATGATAACCATTTACACCAACTAACGATATGCTGCATTAGGAAAACTAGAGTATATTAAAACACAGCGCTACACAAGATGAAAAACTATAATAGTTGTGGACAAAATAAGACAGACCAGAATGAGAGAATCTCACCCAAGTTATGAGTTAAAAATGGAATAAATCAGAAGCTTTTATGCTTATTATTTTAACATTGCCGCACTTACAACAATAACAAAACAATGACCAATACCATTCCCGCAGCCGAAAAATATAATCCTTTCTTAAAGATAGAAGTCCCTGGTAAAAACATCCAGAAAGAAGATAGTACAAAAAACAATAAGGCAACGCCAAAGAATATGTTTAACACGTACAGAGGATCCGCAGATTTTGCTTTATGTAAATGGGTCATTTTATCCAAAACCAACGGCAGTGCCTTTGTAGTATATGTTACGTTACCAGTCTCCAAATTATAATCACCTTGGTTAAATGTAGCTACGTTACCATCAACGGATTGAAACTCTAAATTTTTAATCTTTATTTCTTTTCCGACAGCTTCGGCATTTAAACCGGGCTCAAGCTTTCTTTCGTTAACGGTTTCTTTCTTTAAAAAATCGGTATCCCTAAAAATAAGAACTATACCGCTTATAGCGTACATAGCCATTATTCCAGCTAAAAAGAATCCTAAATACCTGTGGTATGTTCTTATCTTGTTGGATACTTCTCTTTGTTTTGCCATTATTTAGAATGATTTTAAACAAAGGAAAGTATATTTTTTATAATCTCCTAACCTTCACCTTTTTTTAAACTAAAAAACATCAAAATAATACATTATCGTAAAAAGCTACTACTACAAAAATATTCGTTACTGCAAGCTAGCCAAACTCTTTTCCAAAGTCTCTATTTTTGCCTCAGCATCTGCTGCCTTTTTCTTTTCAATTGCCACTACTTGCTCAGGGGCATTATTGACAAAACGATCGTTTGATAACTTTTTTTGCACCGTTTTCAAGAACCCTTTAGTGTAACCTAGCTCCTCTGTAATCTTTTTAATTTCCGCATCGATATCAATAGCACCAGACATCGGAACAAAATACTCGTTACTTTTCACCCTAAAGGTCAGTGCCCCTTCCAGCGGAGTATCAACATATGAAATTTGAGAGACATTGGTAAGTTTTATTATAACTGCATCCCATCTAGTTGCTGTATTTTCCTCGTTCAACAATGACAACTCTAGCGCCTCTTTCATGGGGATATTCTTTTCCTTACGGATGGTTCGAACTCCCGCTATAACTTCCTGTGTAAATTCAAATTCACCAATCAACGACATATCTACGTTGCCTGCTTTAGGCCATTGCGAAACCACAAGAGCATCCGATGGATTCCGTTGGGAAATATGCTGCCAAATTTCCTCCGTTAAAAACGGCATAAAAGGATGTAGCAATTTTAAGTTATTCTCAAACACCCTCATCACCACATCAAAGGTGATTTTATCAATAGGCTGCTGATAGGCTGGTTTAACCAATTCAAGTAACCATGAGCTATAATCGTCCCATACTAACTTATAAATACTCATAAGCGCATCTGAAATACGGTATTTACTAAAATGGTCCTCTATCTGCAATAAGGTTTCATTAAATTTAGAATCATACCATTCCAAGGCAAGCTTAGAAGCCTCTGGCTGTGCCAAATCTGCAACTTCCCAACCCTTTAAGAGTCGGAATCCATTCCATATTTTATTGGCGAAGTTTTTTCCTTGCTGACATAAGTCCTCGTCAAACATTAAATCATTGCCCGCCGCAGAACTTAAAAGTAATCCTACGCGAACACCATCGGCTCCATATTCTTCAATAAGTTTAAGCGCATCTGGCGAGTTACCAAGTTGTTTGGACATCTTCCTTCGCTGCTTATCTCGTACCAAGCCTGTAAAGTACACATTTTCAAAAGGGCGTTCCCCTCTAAATTCGTATCCGGCTACAATCATCCGTGCTACCCAAAAGAAAAGAATATCGGGCCCCGTAACCAAATCATTCGTAGGATAGTAATAATTAACCTCTTCATTTTCCGGCTCTAGAATACCACCAAAGACACTTATAGGCCATAACCAAGAAGAAAACCAAGTATCTAAAACATCTGCATCTTGTCTTAAATCGGCCATTGTTATGGTTTGCTGCCCACCTTTTGCCGAGATAGCGGCTTGTGCTTTAGTTAGCGCGGCTGCTTTGGTTTCGGCAACTACAAAATCGTTTTCGCCATCGCCGTAATAATATGCAGGTATTTGCTGTCCCCACCATAACTGACGCGAAATATTCCAATCGCGCACATTTTCCATCCAGTGTCGATAGGTATTTTCAAACTTTTTAGGAAACAGTCTCACATCGTCAGTGCTCATTACTGCTTCCAATGCCGGCTTAGCTAAATCGTCCATCTTCAAGAACCATTGATCTGAAAGTTTAGGTTCAATAACAGCTTTGGTACGTTCGGAAGTACCCACTTTATTGATATGCGTTTCCGTCTTAACCAAAAAACCCTTTTCTTCCAGTTCCTTCGAAATTTCCTTACGAGCTACAAACCTATCCTTGCCCTGGTAATGAAGTCCATAACTATTTAGACTGGCGTCATCATTAAAAATATCAATGGTTTCTAGCTGATGCCTTTCACCTAAGGCTTTATCGTTGATATCATGGGCAGGAGTAACTTTCAAACAACCGGTTCCAAACTCCATATCTACATACTCGTCTTCAATTATTGGAATGACCCGTTCACAAATTGGAACAATTACTTTCTTTCCTTTGAGATGCTTAAAACGCTCATCATTAGGATTGATACAGATTGCAGTATCTCCCAAAATCGTTTCCGGTCTTGTAGTGGCAATAGTAACTTTTTCATCAGAACCTTCAATTGCATAAGCGAGGTAATACAATAAGCCCTGTTTTTCTTCATAAATCACTTCCTCGTCAGAAAGCGTGGTTTGCGCCTCAGGATCCCAATTCACCATTCTATACCCTCTGTAAATGAGCCCTTTATCAAACAAGTCGACAAAAACTTTAATTACGGAAGCTGACATATCGTCATCCATAGTAAACTTGGTTCTATCCCAATCGCAAGAACATCCTAATTTCTTAAGTTGCTCCAAAATAACGCCCCCGTACTCGTCTGTCCAGTCCCAGGCATGTTTTAAAAATTCATCCCTACTTAAATCCGCCTTATTGATTCCGTCGCTTTTTAGCTTGGCAACAACTTTTGCTTCCGTGGCAATAGAGGCATGGTCCATCCCAGGCACCCAACAGGCATTTTTCCCCATTAAACGGGCTCTTCTAATCAATACATCTTGTATGGTATTGTTTAGCATATGCCCCATATGCAGAATACCTGTTACGTTTGGAGGAGGTATCACAATCGTGTAAGGCTCTCTTTTATCTGGGGTTGAATGAAAAAACTCATTTTTCATCCAGTAATCGTACCACTTGCCTTCTACGCTATTAGGGTCATATTTAGACGGAATCTCCATAATTGGAACAGTTTTTGGTAATGTTAGTACATGGGATAAAAAACAAAGCCGAAAAGATGCGTTAAATCATCCAATCGAGCTCTTTTATTCCCTAGTTTAAATACGAAACAAAAATAAGTAACGTTAGAGTATAACAAAAGGATTTTGAGGTTGTTCTGAAAAGAATTAGTTTTGATTTCCCTTAAATTAAAAAAAAATGAAAAAATTAGTACTATTCTTGTTTGTAGGAATGTTAGGATTTGGCCTTACGGCGCAAGATGCCGCTGCCAAAATAGAGTTCAAAACCGAAACGGTAGATTATGGAGAAATCGAAAAAGGAGCGGATGGAATGCGCGTATTTGAATTTACCAATACCGGAAAAGCGCCATTAATTATTAGTGACGTTAGATCAAGCTGTGGTTGCACAATTCCGAAAAAACCAGATGCACCAATTATGCCAGGTGAAACAGGTGAAATTCAGGTTAAATATGACACCAACCGTGTTGGTCCTATCAGAAAGGCAATTACAGTTATCTCAAATGCAGATACACCAACTAAAGTCTTAAAAATCAAAGGAGAGGTTAAAGGCACAGGAGCTAAATAAAACCTAGTAATAGCAAAACTATTGGAAGGCCCATTAATTTGGGCCTTTTTTATTTAAACAATTCCTTAAGCATAAAGCTAAAAATTAGGTTTTCATTAGATCTAGCCACTAGCACCTTTACCTTCTTATCTTTCTTTTTATTGAGTAACAGTAATATTTCCTGTAACTTATACCTATGCACACGTTGACCATTTACAGCCAAAATCACATCCCCTTCTTTTAGTCCCGAAGAAGATGCCGGGCTGCCTGCACGAATACCGGAAACTATAATTTCCGGCACTAAACTCAATCTTGTTGCACCCTGTAAAATAATTTGTACGCTACCATAAGCTATATTTTCTTCTGGCATAACGGAATTAGTTTGCATAATGCGTTCAGATACGTAACGAACCCCAGCATGCTGTAAATCTATCCCACTCATATTATATTGAAAAGGCATCTTAAAATTTATATTCTTTTTTAGAGAAATCTTTTTGTTCGGATAATCAAAAACGATGTTAAACCGCTTTAAAAGACCTCCGCCAAAACTACCATTTCTATCTCCTAAATCTGTGACTGCATCGTAAACGGACATATTGGGAAAAGCCGCCTTGGCATTCTTAAGTACAAAACTACCAATCTGCACCTGAGAAAGTCTGGTACGCTTACCATAAACATCACCGGCAAGGCCTTTTCCTAAAAAATCCATGTAATAATCACGCGGTAATGGGATACTATCATTTTCAAAAAGCCAAACGGCATCACTACTACCAGTATCCAATAACATTTTTACTCCCAACTTTTTGTTGTTTTCCAAAGCTACATTCGCTTTAACATAGGCTTTTGTTCCATCCAAAGAGAGATCGAACACTTCTATTTTTGTATTTTCCTTGTACCTATATTGGTCTGGGGCATGGAATTTAAGATACTGTTTCCCGTAATTTACTTCCACTATAAAATCTCTAAATAAATCAAATCCTATAATACCGTGGATGGGAATTCCCAAACTTGAAGAAAAATTTATATCAGAATCCATTACCACATATAACTCTTGTGAAGAATTTATAACAGATCCTAATTTAAATTCGTTCCCATGAGACCTAAGCGCGTTGATAGCCTCACCTTCACCTAACCCGTTTATGGTTACTTCAGAAACATTATTCAATTGAATAGAATCTTGATTGGCAAGGTTAAAAAGTATTGGCTTGTTTACACCGGAATCCAAAACAAAAGAAAGCTTAGCTCCATTCACTTCCAACGGGATAATAATCAGGTTGTTCAATAATTCAAACTTGATTCTCTCCGTTTTCTTACCATCGGGTAATTGGTACTGCTGGGCGCCTAAAAAGTGCTGACAGCTACAACACAGTACCACAAGTAAAAAGCATATCCTTTTCAAAATCCTAACAATTAGTACATTAAACATTCTTAAGGTACGTATTTATCTGTCTCCAAATGAGTATTTAACATAAAAATTAAGCGTAAATAAAAAGAGAGTTCTTTTGTAATATCGATTCTGATTTATCATTTTTGCCTAAAATAAAATTGTATGCCTACCGTATCAAAAAAAGGGCTTTCCATGCCTCAATCCCCAATAAGAAAACTAGTTCCTTTTGCCGAAAATGCGAAGAAAAAAGGGGCAAAGGTTATCCATCTCAATATTGGTCAACCTGACATTAAAACACCGCAACAAGCATTGGATGCCGTAAAGAACAATAACCTTACGGTTCTGGAGTACAGTCGTACGGAAGGCTCCGAGGTCTTTAGGGAGAAAGTGGCCGGGTATTACGCGAAACATCAAATTCATGTTACTGCTAGCGATATTATTGTAACCACAGGAGGTTCTGAAGCCTTATCGTTTACTATGGGTAGTATTGCCGATAACGATGACGAAATTATTATTCCTGAACCCTTTTATGCAAACTACAATGGCTTTGCAACTGCAGCCGGGGTCAAAGTTGTTCCGATTGTCTCTAAGATCGAAGATAATTTTGCGCTACCGCCAATTGAAGATTTTGAAAAACTTATCACCCCAAAAACTAAAGCAATACTTATCTGTAATCCTGGTAATCCCACAGGTTATTTATACAGTCAAGAAGAAATAAAAAAACTTGCGTCAATCGTAAAAAAACACGATTTATTTTTGATAGCCGATGAAGTTTACAGGGAATTCACTTATGATGATAAAAAACATTACTCCATACTCCAAGAAGACGGTTTGGAACAACATGCCATAATCATTGATTCTGTTTCCAAAAGATATAGTATGTGCGGAGCCAGAATAGGTTTTTTGGTCACAAAGAATAAGGAAGTTATTGCTACTGCATTAAAATTTGGACAGGCAAGGCTATCACCACCAACCTATGCCCAAATAGCTGTGGAGGCGGCATTGGATACACCGCAGAGTTATTTTGATGATGTAAAAACGGAATACCTACAGCGAAGAAATCTACTTATTTCTGAGCTAGAAAAAATAGACGGAATTAAAGTAGCCAAACCTCAAGGAGCTTTTTACTGCATCGTAGAACTTCCCATAACCGATGCAGACGATTTTGCACAATGGCTATTAGAAGACTTTAGAGTAGACAACGAAACTGTAATGGTAGCTCCTGCAGGTGGATTTTATGCGACCCCTGGTCTTGGAAAAAACCAAATCAGAATCGCCTATGTGTTAAATCAGGAC
The DNA here is from genome assembly GCA_964353165.1 of uncultured Maribacter sp. Lineage (GTDB taxonomy): Bacteria > Bacteroidota > Bacteroidia > Flavobacteriales > Flavobacteriaceae > Maribacter. The sequence goes on along the minus strand of CAYGUY010000013.1, from coordinate 9,926 downwards.
AGTTTAAAAAGAGCCGTCAAAATAATTGGCGAAGCCCTTAAAAGTTATATCGGCTAATGAAGATTCTAAACGATTTTCCCCTAATAGCTTACAACACCTTCGGAATCGATGCAAAAGCTAAATTTTTCGTTTCGGTGACGACGGTTGATGAATTAAGGCAAATCTTAAGACGTGATGAATTTCGTACGAAATTTATATTGGGGGGTGGAAGTAATATGCTACTCACCAACGATATAAATGCATTGGTCATTCATATTGCTATCAAAGGAATTTCCGTGGTATCCGAGAATGAGGATAATGTCACATTAAAAGTAATGGCTGGCGAAAACTGGCATGAAACCGTATTATGGACCTTAGATCATGGGTACGGTGGCTTGGAAAACATGTCACTTATCCCTGGTAATACCGGAACAGCACCAGTTCAAAATATAGGTGCCTACGGAACGGAGTTAAAAGACTGCTTTATAAGTTGCGAAGCGATACATAGAAAAACCAATGAACTAAACCATTTCACTAAGAAAGCATGCAACTTCGGTTACAGGGAATCCTTTTTCAAAAATGAGGGAAAAGATGAATACATCATTACATCGGTAACCTTTAAGCTAACAAAGAAAAACCATAAACTCAATACCGGTTATGGCGCGATAGAAGAAGAGTTGGCAAAGCACCATATCGTAAACCCAAGTATAAAAGACATCTCCAATGCGGTAATAAATATTAGAAACAGCAAGTTACCTGATCCAAAAAAACTAGGGAATAGCGGTAGCTTCTTTAAAAATCCAATCGTTGACGAACATATTTTCGCGCGTTTTAGCAAAGAAAATCCAGAGGCACCTTTCTATAAAATTTCCTCAACGCGATACAAGATTCCTGCCGGTTGGCTAATTGAGAAATGCGGGTTTAAAGGAAAACGATTCGGGGATGCTGGCGTACATAAAAACCAAGCTTTGGTTCTAGTCAATTACGGAAAAGCAACCGGAAAGGATATAATGGATTTAGCGCTTATGATAATTAAAGCAGTAGAGGAAAAGTTCCAAATTCAAATTACACCAGAAGTTAACATCATAAAATAGCCCTCGCAATTAAAATTGCAAGGGCTATACCAAACCAAACTAACCAAAAAATAAGTTGCAGTTACCAGCTGCATCCTTAAACTATATATTTTTAGATAACGCCGCTTTAACAATCAATTTTATAAATTAGCGTTTAGAGGATATACGGAGCAACCGGCTATTTGGATGTTTTAACCAAAAAAGTTGAGTACCATTTTATGAGCACACTACTGGAAAAACATATTGTCGAATTATTACAGGAACGAAACGACAAAGCCATTTCGTTACTATATGAAAATTACGGCGAGACGCTACTGGGAGTGGCCAAAAAAGTGGTTCGTAGCGATGATCTTGCTCAAGACGTACTACAAGAAAGCTTTGTTAAAATCTGGAAGAAAGCTGACTCTTATGATTCCTCCAAAGCAAAATTATTTACTTGGTTATTCCGCATTACGAGAAATACAGCTATTGATAAATTAAGAAGTGCCAACACAAAAACCGATAAAGAAATCCAAATAGACGTTTCTGACGTATATACCATAGGAGTTGAAAGTACAAAACCTGAACTTATGGATGTTCAAGATCATCTGGACAAGATTGAGGAAAAGTACCGAATTGTTTTAGATGCCTTGTTTTTTCAGGGAATGACGCAACAAGAAGCAAGTGAAGAATTGGATATTCCGTTGGGAACAATAAAGTCCAGACTTAAAATTGGTCTTCGTGAGCTTAGAAAAATATATGGTCCAGCAACTTTTATGCTCCTATTAAATGTATTATAATGGTAGAAAAAATAAAAATATTTTTAGATTCGGACATCCTAGAGCGATATCTTTTAGGTAGTACTACTGAAATGGAGACTTTACAAGCAGAAAGGTATATTGCTATGTACCCAGAAGTACGAAAGGTGTACAACGAACTACAAGAAAACCTAGAGGCCTACGCAAAGCTTCACGCGGTGCAAACACCTGAAGGGCTCAAAGAAAAAATTATTGCTAGAATCCGTTCCGAAAAAGAAGGTAGACGAAAATTCTTTAGGTATGCCATGGCCGCAAGTATTGTTGCCTGTATGTTTGCCAGTGCTTCTTTTTTCTTTTGGAACCAGAATCAGAGCTTGCAAGAGGAAAACACAATGGTAAGCAATAAAATAAAATTGTTGGAAGAAGATATGAAACAACAACTGGAGGATGTAAGGAACCAATTTATTGTACTCAATAATCCACAAACTAAAAAGTATAATGTAAGAGGAAACAATAACGCTAAAGAGCTAAAAGCTGTAGCCTACATCAATCCGATAAAAAAATTATCGTTTATAAATGTAAAAAAATTACCTAATCTTCCAGAAGACCAATGTTTTCAAATGTGGGCTGAAGTAAATGGAGAGATGTTGAATCTTGGAATTATCGAAGAAGCTACAAACAGCGATAATCTATTGGCATTGCCTTATGCTAAGAATGCAGTGGGGTATATTACAATAGAACCAAAAGGAGGAAATGAAAACCCTACAGTAGAAAACATAGTGGCCAATATTGCTTACTGATAAATTATATTAAAGTATTGCTAAAGCCCCGTATCGGGGCTTTATTTTTATACCTTTGTTGCCATTGATTATATATATTTCTTTGGATTGAGAACCTCAGACGACTTGTTTGACCATTAAGAACCAGAATTGTATTATTTAGTTTTTGAATTTATATACGTATGAAACTTCTACTACTTACTATTGGACTTCTAGGCTTCGCTTTCTTGGGCATAGCTATTAAAATATGGGCTAAAAAAGATGGAAAATTTGCGGGAACTTGTGCAAGCCAGAGTCCATTCCTGAATCAAGATGGGGAAGCATGTGGTATGTGCGGCAAACTGCCGAGTGAACAGGATTGCAGAAAGGACTAAGTTGTATAAGTCGAATATGGCATAGAAACTGTCAAAATCATGATATAACAATAGAATTGGAGAAAACTGAGGCTATAGCGGAGACTATCAATAAAGCCAAAAAGGGCAATCAAATTGCTTTTAGCCTTTTATTGGATACATTTTGGAACGATGTATATGGGTTTCAACTAAAGCGTACAGAAAATGAAAACGATGCAGAAGACATTACAATCCAGACCTTCTCCAAAGCATTTGACAAAATAAATACGTATAAAGAAGCTTATGTCTTCAAAACGTGGCTTATCGCTATATCCAAGAATATACATATAGACCTGGTTCGCAAACGAAAAAGAAACATTCTAGGCGCCAGGGGAAACGGAGAAGCTATTAAAAAAATGTTGGACGATGCCCCTTCTATGGAAGACCAGCTAATTCAAGAACAAAACTTGGCAGATTTACTTCGCGATATAAAAAAACTAAAACCACACTACCAAGAGGTCATCAACCTAAGATATTTTAATGAGCTTAGCTACGCGGAAATAGCGAAAAAGCTAAATGAACCCATGAACAATATTAAAGTAAAACTGTTAAGGGCAAAGAAACTCTTGGCAGAGATTATTTCCGATAAATCGTAATACCCTCCAAAATAATAAGAATTTCCACCTTTTTGGCACTCAATACATCCGTGATATAGTTTGTATATTTGCACAAAAAAGAAGCATGTCCGTAGTAATAAAAGAAAACATATCGCCACCAAAAGGCAAACCAAAATGGTTACGAGTTAAACTTCCCACAGGAAAAAAATACACTCAGTTAAGAGGTCTAGTAGAAAAGTACGACCTCCACACTATATGCACGAGTGGGAGCTGTCCGAATATGGGCGAATGTTGGGGAGAAGGCACTGCTACTTTTATGATTTTAGGAAATGTTTGCACCCGTTCCTGTGGCTTTTGCGGTGTAAAGACGGGAAGACCGGAAAATGTAGACTGGGCGGAGCCAGAAAAAGTGGCGCGTTCTATAAAGATTATGGGTATTAAGCATGCCGTAATTACATCGGTAGATCGTGACGACCTTAAGGACATGGGATCAATACTATGGGCAGAGACCGTACAGGCCATACGAAGAATGAATCCCGAAACTACGCTAGAAACACTTTTACCCGATTTTCAAGGGATAGAAAAACACTTAGATCGCATTATAGCTGTTTCACCAGAAGTAGTTTCCCATAATATGGAAACCGTTAAAAGACTAACTCGCGAAGTACGTATTCAGGCAAAATACGAACGTAGCCTAGAGGTATTACGATATTTAAAAGCTAGCGGCGTAAACCGCACCAAATCGGGTATCATGCTTGGTCTTGGGGAACTAGAGGAAGAAGTAATTGAAACCTTAAAAGATTTACGAAATGCAAATGTAGATGTGGTTACGATCGGTCAATACCTACAACCTTCTAAAAAACATTTACCCGTTAAGGAATTTATTAACCCAGAGCAGTTCAAAAAATATGAAGAAATTGGTCTGGAAATGGGCTTTAGACATGTTGAAAGCGGTGCTTTGGTAAGGTCTTCCTACAAGGCGCACAAACACATATTATAATAACTGGTTTAATTAGCGTTCACATTTAGATACTTTAACTAATTACTACCAATATCAGAATGGTACCTCCTAGGTAACAACTGACTAATAAAAAGATAATTCTTCCCTATGAAGCAGATAAATGTAGGAATCAATGGATTCGGAAGAATAGGCAGGACCTTCTTTAGGCTGGCACAAAATCAACCCAACCTTAATATAGTGGCGATTAACGATTTGTCGGACACAAGAACCTTATCCCATTTATTAAAGTACGATAGCATACATGGTGTACTCTCTACTAAAATAAGCTTTGACGAAGAACACATCATTGTTAATGAACATAAGGTTAGACTAACGAGTAAAGCCCACCCTCAGAGCATAGACTGGAAGAGGGAAGCGGTAGATATCGTGGTAGAATGTACCGGTAAATTCAAAACGCGTGAACAGCTTGGCTACCACCTTGAGAATGGGGCAAAAAAGGTGATATTGTGTGTTCCTCCCGAGGAGGAAGATATTAAAATGGTGGTTTTGGGCATAAACGAGCAAACCTTAACAACAGAAGATGATATTATATCAAACGCTTCTTGTACCACAAATAACGCCGCACCTATGATCAAAGTGATTAAAGAACTTTGCGGAATTGAGCAGGCCTATATCACTACCATTCACTCCTACACGAGTGACCAAAGCCTACACGATCAACCGCATAGGGATTTAAGACGTGCTAGAGCCGCAGCCCAATCCATTGTACCAACAACAACAGGTGCAGCCAAAGCGCTAACCAGAATATTTCCAGACCTAGCAGAAGTTATCGGAGGTTGTGGCATTCGCGTTCCTGTTCCAAACGGATCTTTAACCGATATCACCTTCAATGTTAAAAAGCATACAAGTATTAAGGAAATTAACGATACTTTTAAGGATGCAGCTGAAAACGATTTAAAAAATATACTTTGGTACACAGAAGATCCTATCGTATCGGTAGATATAAACAATAGTTATCATTCTTGTACGTTTGATTCACAGATGACTTCGGTAATAGGAAAAATGGTGAAGATTATAGGTTGGTACGACAATGAAACCGGATATAGTAGCAGAATTATAGATCTCATTAATTTTATGAGCAATAAACAGTTTATTTGATTTTTTTATATCCATACAAGAAGCTTAAGTACAATATGGTACTTCTACTAGTTTTAAACCTAGGAAGTATCACCATTGCACAAGAAACCACCACCTATAAAGATGTTGCTCCTTACCTGAATGAAGCACGGAATCTTAGAAATCGAAACAAGATAGATCTCGCACTTGAAACATTGGACAAAGCGGCTGCAGAAGCTGAGAAAAACGAAGATGTAAAAGCGCTTATAGATTCCTATCACGAACTTGCCATTCTGTATCTTAAATTAGATCGTGAAGGTGACACCCAATTTTATTGGGATCGGGCAAGCGTGCTCTTAAAGGATACCGAATATCCATATGGAGACGCCATTCATAAATTCATTGAGGCTACATTATTGTATAGAAGCGACCAGAATTTTCAAGCATTATCCATGCTAGAGAAAGCAAAGCAATTGAATAATGATAGAAATTTTTTCAATAATATTCTATTAGCCGAGGCAAAGGTTTATCTGAATCTTGAAAAATATGAAAGCGCTACTAAAAACCTTAACTCCCTTGTAGTTAATACAGATATTTACGAAAAAGATTTTTTAGCTACTCAAGCCTATTTAGGGCTTGCCGAGCTTTATTTAAAAAAACGGGAATTAAATGAAAGCGCAAAGAATGGAGAGTATGCCTTAAAAATGGCAAATACGAACGGTTTTTTTATGGAGTCCAAAAAAGCAAACATTCTTCTCACCAAAATCTACGAACAATTAGGCCTGTATGAAAATGCCTATACAAAAAGTCAAAACCTGCTAAACATCAACGATTCCATTTTCAATGTAGAGAAGCTTAAGGTAGAAGTAAAAACCGCAGACAAGATTCGTGATGAGATAAAGACCAATCAAATAGTTAGCTTAGAAACTAAGGTCGATGAGCTAACCGAGTCCCAAAATAGATCCGAAATCACAGCAATTTTAGCCTCAGCATTTTTGATTATCATTTCTTTATTGGCGGTATCTCTATTTCGCAACAATCAAATTAAAGTAAAAACAAACGATCTTTTGCATACAAAAAACAAAGAACTGCAGGTTGCACGGGATGGTGCAGTACAAGCAATGGAAGCGAAGACAAATTTTTTATCTACTGTTAGCCATGAGCTCAGGACACCTTTGTATGCCGTTACCGGACTTACACATTTACTATTGGAAGAAAATCCTGAAGAGCATCAGAAAGAACACTTAAAGGCCTTAAAATTTTCTGGGGACTACCTATTGAACTTTATCAATGATATTCTTCACATAAATAAAATAGACGCTAATAAATTGGAACCCTTAAACATGGATTTCAATCTAAAGAAAATAATAAACGAAGTACTGGATTCGCTACAGCAAAGTGCAAAGGCGAACAAAACCAAACTCATTTTGGAATTTGACCAAAACATCCCGGGTCATTTAATGAGCGACCCTTTAAAGCTCTCCCAGATTTTTATGAATCTGGTAGGGAATTCCATTAAATTCACTAAAGATGGTCAAGTTACGGTTACTTCTAAATTGTTACAAAAAGACAATGAAGATGTAAGAATTCGTTTTGAAGTAAAGGATAATGGCATTGGCATATCCAAAGAAAAACAAAAAAGTATTTTCGAAGGCTTTGAGCAAGGCTCCATTCAAATTAATAGAGAATACGGAGGAACTGGGCTTGGACTTACCATTGTTAAGAGCCTACTTGGTCTTTTTGAAAGCGAAATTCACTTAGAAAGTGAACTGGGTAAGGGAAGTACCTTTTCTTTTGAGATAGACATGAAAAGCATTGACGACCTATCGGAAGACATTACCTTTGAAATTACTGAAAGGGACTATGATTTTAAAGGACTTCATTTGTTGATTGTGGAAGACAACAAAATAAACCAAGTGATAACTAAAAAAATGTTAAGCAAAAAAGACATTACCAGCGATATCGCAAGTAATGGAGAAGACGCTGTTATACTTGCAAAAGAGAACGAGTACGATGCCATTCTTATGGATATCCACATGCCGGGCATAAGCGGCGAAGAAGCAACCATACAGATTCGCAAATTCGACCAAAGAACACCTATCATTGCGCTTACCGCTATTTCTTTAGACGATAGTTTAGAAAGTTTTTATGCTGCAGGCTGTAACGATGTGGTAACCAAACCTTTTAAACCAGAAGTTTTCTATCAGAAAATTGGTGAAAATGTATTCGACAAAAAACCTAAGCTTTCTTCATAAGCTCGTTCAATTGACCTTCCAAAATAGCTTTTCCGTCCGATAGAAATCTATGTTCAACGGGTATGAACAAAACATTATCGACCAAGTCTTTTAACCTAGTATAATCCTTCTCGGTGGTAAGTATGTTTTGCTTGGTTTTAAATAATTCTATTTCCTTTTTAGTAAAAAAATGATGGTCATTATAGGCCAAATGCTCGAAAGACAATCCACATTGGGTTAAATAGGTTGCCAAAGGAGCCGGATTAGAAATACCTGTAACCAAGGTCACGTTCTTTCCTTTAAAGTAACTTAGGTCCAGATTATCCTGTGCGCCCTTTAACGTAATTGTGTAAGACAAATAAGTAAACAATACGGTTTGTTGTGGTTTTGGTCCTAATTTTTTCTTTATCGATTTTTGAACCTCGACAGACAAATCCGGAGGACATTTAGTCACTATGATAATGGATGCCCGATGCGCGGCATATCTATTATCCCGTAAATCACCTGTTGGAAGATACCAATCGTCAGTGTAGAGTTTATCATAAGCCGTTAACAAAATTGAAAAGTGCGGTTTTACCTTCCTATGCTGAAAAGCATCATCCAATAAAATAATATCCGGCTTAATTTCTTGCTGTAATCTTTCTATACCATTTCTTCTATCCGAATCAACTGCTACCGTCGTTTCAGGAAATTTAGAAAACATCTGAAAAGGCTCATCTCCAATTTCGGTAACCGTGGTTTCCGCATTTGCCAAAACAAAACCAGAAGACGATCTCCTATAACCCCTACTAAGAATGGCCAGTTTATAATTAGACCTTAACGAGCGTACAAGTAATTCGGTCATAGGCGTTTTTCCAGTACCGCCAACGCTTAAGTTACCTATACAAATGGTTGTAGTAGAATAGGATTTAGATTTGAAAATTCCCATGTCATAAAACCAATTACGAACACGAACCACCAAAGCATATAGTAAGGAAAAAGGAAAAAGAAGTTTTCTTAATAGTTCCATCGGAACGAAAATATAATAATTTATCTTTGGAAAGACCAGAATATAGCGAAAATGACTGTAAACGAAATAACCACGATTTTAGAAGAATTAGCTCCTTTAGACTACGCGGAAAGTTTTGACAACGTAGGTCTTTTGGTTGGTAATTCGGATATGAAGGTAAACGGCGTATTGGTTACCTTAGACACTTTGGAAAACGTAGTTGACGAAGCAATCCAAAGAAATTGCAACCTCATCGTTAGCTTTCATCCTATAATCTTTGCTGGTTTAAAGAAAATAACAGGCAAAAATTACGTAGAGAAGACGGTACTAAAAGCTATTAAAAACGACGTAGCTATTTATGCTACCCATACCGCCTTGGATAATTGTAATGTAGGCGTCAATGCGAAAATATGTGAACAGCTTGGGGTAAGAAACACAAAAATCCTTATCCCACAAAAGGGAACCATCAAAAAACTGGTTACTTACGTTCCCGCAGGAAATGCCGAAATGCTTAGACGAGAGTTATTCGCATCCGGAGCTGGAAAAATAGGAAACTATAGCGATTGTAGTTTTAGCGTGGAAGGAACTGGGAGCTACAAAGCCAACGAAAAAGCAAATCCTGCAAAAGGAAGCATAGGGAACATTCACTATGAACCAGAAACCAGAATAAGTGTTACCTTTTCCAAATCTAAAGAAAAACAGGTGATTAGAGCTCTGTTAGAACATCACCCTTACGAAGAGGTAGCTTACGAAATAAGCACCTTGGAAAATACGAACAGACATCTTGGAATGGGAATGATAGGGGAATTGGAATCCGCAGTGTCAGAACCTACATTCCTAAAAACCCTAAAAGAAAAAATGAATGCCCAAGTGGTGCGGCACTCCGCTTTTAGAGATAAGGAAGTAAAAAAAGTGGCGGTCCTAGGAGGTAGCGGTGCTTTTGCAATTAACGCTGCAAAAGCTGCCGGAGCGGATGTTTTTGTAACCGCTGATGTAAAATACCATGAGTTTTATCAAGGGGAAAAACAAGTAGTTATTGCTGATATTGGACACTTTGAAACTGAGCAGTTTACAAAAAACCTTTTAGTTGATTATCTTACGAAAAAAATT
>CAYGUY010000012.1:0-65826 GCA_964353165.1 uncultured Maribacter sp. | reverse complement strand
CCAGCAGACGGACTAAAATCGGACATTGTAATTCCACTACTACCAATAGCCATATTAGCGACCATTGCCGAAGAATAATCCTGTTGTCCCGCATAAATATTATACGGAAAAAGATTATCTGTATTGATACGGTAAAATTGTCCGGTAGGCATGTTCACTTGTGAAGACCATGTTTCTCCAAAATCAAAAGTAACTCCTGCGCCACCATCATCTGCAAGGATCATATTTTTTGAATTGGAAGGATTAATCCACAGATCATGGGTGTCTCCATGTGGCGCAGCAACAACTTCCCAAGTCTTACCACCATCCGAAGAACGCAAGGCAGGTGCGCTTAACACATAGACAATGTTTTCATCTTGAGGATCTGTGAACACTTCTATATAGTACCAAGCCCGCTGCACCAAACGATTGTCTCCACTGACCATACTCCAAGTTTCTCCGGCATCATTAGAAACGAACAATCCTCCTTTGTCCGCATTTGAATCGCTTTCGATTAAAGCATACACCTTGTTTGAATTCGCAGGACTCACAGAAATTGCCATTTTTCCTTTTTCTTCGGGAAGACCTTCGGTCATCTCTGTCCATGTTTCACCTGCATCGGTAGATTTGTACAATCCACTTCCTTCGCCACCACTCACCACCATGTTGGGTTTGCGTTGGTGTTCCCACATGGCCGCATACATTATTTCAGGATAATTGACGTCCATAGATAGTTCCGCGGCACCGGTCAATTCATTTACAAAAAGGGTATTCTTCCAAGTTTTTCCACCATCCGTAGATTTATAAACACCACGTTCCTTATTAGGGCCATACAGTTGACCTTGTGCGGCTACATATACAATGTCAGGATTGGTCGGATGAATAATAACGCGGGAAATATGCTGGGTTTCGGTAAGCCCCATGTGTTTCCATGTCTTTCCAGCATCTGTAGATTTGTAGACTCCATCTCCATAGGAACTCATTACCCCTCTTGGCGCATGTTCGCCCATTCCCACATATACGATATTGCTGTTTAAAGTAGAAACGGCCACAGCACCCACCGAACCCATTTCAAAATAGCCATCTGAAATATTATTCCATCGCTGGCCAGCATCTTGGGTCTTCCACAACCCGCCGCCGGTGGTGCCCATATAATAAGTCATGGGGTCACCTACAACTCCACTGGCAGAAACTGAACGACCACCTCTGAATGGACCAATGTTTCGGAATTTCAAAGGTTTAAAATATTCTTCTGCTGTTTGGGCGAAGGTGATGACCGTTGCGAACAACAGCATTACGATTAAAATTGGATTTTTCATTTTTTATAGGTTGAGGTTATATTATGGATTTTTTTATAAATTTTGACTTGTCAAGATATGTTATCAACTACTTTTTATTTACTGAATATTTGCTATACAACCACAACGCAAGTCCCGCAAAAACGCCCGCAAAAATTGCCCTACCCCATTCAACGTCTGCCCTAAAAAGTAAATCGTAGATAATAAACCCAGAAGTCACTGCAAGCGCAAACGTGATAATTTTCTTAAAATCCCAATCTTTCATTTTGTTGCTGTTTGGTCGGTTTGTTTTGTGTTATTTTCAAATTAAATAGCCTTGGTTATTAAAACCAGTCATCTCGATTTGAAGTTTTCAACCAAAAATGCGATTGAAATAATTTTCAATTAAAAATAACACCTCCCTCGTTGTCTCCTTATAAAGAGGGAGGTATTATGAATTAGCATGTACATTGCAGAACTACTCCACAAACAAATAGTTCAATTTCATATCGTTAAAAGCAGCATTGAACTCTTTCAACTCATTATCCAGCATTGCATCGAATGCTGTTAACTGTGTTTCGATTTTACCGGTAAGTTCTTTTTGAACCGCTATATCTTGATCTGTTGGCGGAAAATCGCCTATACCCACCAAACGATTTAAGTGCGCCAATTTATTCGTCAACCGAATAGGGAAATTCAAAGGGTCTTGACCGCTTCTATTTTGCGTTTGGTACAAGGCTTTCTCAATTTTGCTGAACTCTTCTTTCATTGCATTGGCCTTTTCTACCAAAGCTTTTGTTTGTTCCTTGCCCTTGTATTGCTTTGCAAAAGCCTCTAATTGTGCATTTACGCCTCTTATTTTCTTGATGGATCCGTGTGCCTTATTAATTGTGGCATTGATACTTGAAATAAAATCATGCTGCTTCTGCATATCGGCTATGGACACCTCAGCCCTAGGATCTGGGATGATGTTGAACTCCTGAGATTGATTCTCCCCGTTTACGTTCAAGTGTACTTTATACTTTCCAGGTACGGCTTTTGGTCCGTTGAAGCCCGCTGCCCAAAAAATCATACCATCTAAGGTTTCGGCTTTTTCACCACGTGTATTCCATACGTGTGTGTTTCCTCCTTTTTCAACTTTTAGTTTTTTATCTTTTTCTTTGGCTGTATTGCTAAAAGATGCCAAGGTATCTCCAGCCATAGTGGTATAGGTAATCGCAATAGTATCCTTGTCTGATAGGTCCTTTAGATAGAAATTAGAGATAACCCCGTTTGGATGATTCATACCTTCTGTTTTTGAAGGTTCACTACTTGCACGGCCTTGCGTACGATAGCTATCCTTTGGCTGGTACAAAATAGACGCCATATTTTTCTTTGCTTCATCTAATTGATGAAGGACGGTAAGGTCATCTAGAATCCATAAGCTCCTTCCTTGGGTAGCCACAATAAGGTTGTTGTCCTTGATTGCCAAGTCGGTAATTGGAACAATGGGAAGGTTCATTTGAAACGGACTCCAATTAGCACCATCATCAAATGAAATATACATTCCGGTTTCCGTACCCGCGTATAGCAGACCCTTTCTTTTTGGGTCTTCGCGCACTACCCTTGTAAAGTGCTCTTCAGGAATACCGTTCGTTATTTTTGACCATGTCTTTCCATAATCGGTGGTTTTATATAAGTAGGGAGCAAAATCTCCCAACTTATATTTGGTTGCTGCTACGTAACACGTTCCTTCATCGAAAGCGGAGGGTTCTATACTGTTGATCATGTTCCATTCCGGCATCCCGGAAGGAGTAACATTTTCCCAATTGGCACCTCCGTCTTTGGACACATGAATCAATCCGTCATCACTTCCTACCCATAACAAGCCTTCTTTTAAAGGACTCTCGTTGGCTGCAAATATGGTACAGTAATACTCTACACCAGTATTGTCTTGAGTTATAGGGCCACCACTAGAAACTAATTTAGTAGGATCGTTGCGTGTTAAATCGTCAGAAAGCAAATCCCAACTTTGTCCTTCGTTGGTACTCATATGCACATGCTGAGAAAACGTGTACAATTTCTTTGGGTCGTGCTTGCTGAACATGATTGGGAAGTTCCATTGAAAACGATATTTCATTCCCTCTGCACCATATCCCATAGGGTTATCCGGCCAAACGTTTACACCTCTAACAGTTCCTGTTTCGTGATTTACACGCGTAAGAAACCCACCATAAGAACCCCCATAAACGATATCATTGTTTAAGGGATCTACTGCAATATGAGCTGATTCACCACCTGCAGTTTCCTCCCAATCGTCCTCACTAATGCTGCTTCCGTCGCTTCTGTGGTTTACACGCAAGGTTGAATTGTCTTGTTGCGCTACATAAATACGGTAGGGGTGGGAATTATCCGTGGTAACCCGATAATATTGAGCGGTAGGTTGATTGTGATACGTACTCCAAGTCTCTCCAGCGTCATAGGAAATCTGGGCGCCACCATCGTCGCCAATAATCATACGTTTGGAATCCTCAGGTGCAATCCACAAATCGTGGTGGTCGCCATGTGGTGCATTGAAGGTATTAAACGTCTTTCCACCATCGGTAGAACGGTGGTAGCGTACGTTCATTACATACACCGTGTTCTCATCTTCAGTATCTGCATACAATCTCGTATAATACCAAGCCCTTTGGCGTAATTTCCGCTCGCTGTTGACCTGTGTCCATTCCTTACCTCCATTTTCAGAACGGTACAATCCGCCTTTTTCTTTGTTTTCTACCAAAGCCCAAACACGTTCGGAATTTTTTGGAGAAACCGTGACGCCTATTATACCTAAGGTATCCGTAGGAAACCCTTTATTCTTAGAAATCTCCGTCCACGTTTCGCCACTATCCGTACTCTTCCATAGCCCGGAACCATCGCCACCACTGCTCAAGCTATATGGCGTACGTTGTGCACGCCATGAAGAAGCGTATAAAATACGTGGATTATTAGGGTCTAATGTAAGGTCTACAAAACCAGATTGGTCATTGACGAACAATTTCTTTTCCCATGTTTTACCGCCATCAGTACTTTTATAGATACCACGGTCTTCGGTAGGTTTGTATATATTACCGAGTACGGCAGCATATACAATATCGGCATTGGTAGGGTGAATGCGAATTCGTGGTACATGACGACTATTTTTTAGTCCTGCTGATGACCATGTTTTTCCTCCATTCTCCGTTTTCCAGATACCATATCCTGAAGACACATTACCACGAAGTGTCTTTTCGCCACCTCCAACATAAATTACGTTAGGATCACTTTTCGCCACCTCAACAGCACCAATACTGCCGCCAAAGTAACCATCGGAAATATTTTCCCAAGTACGGCCACCATCCAATGTTTTCCAAACACCACCACCTGCGGCACCAAAATAAAACAGATTGGGTTCGCCAGGAACGCCGGTTACAGCAGCAGATCTACCACCACGATGCGGCCCAATAGAACGGTACTCCATGCTGGAATAGAGTTCTTCGGGAAATGCTGTTTTTACCGGAGTTACTTTTTTTCTTCTTTGCGAGTTTGCCGTAATAGGAACAAACAATAAGGCCAAGATAACCAGACCTAGTTGGGTGTAGATTTTCTTCATTTTTTAAGTGGATTAATTAGTCCCCCTAAAAGTAAGGAAAATCACGAGATTTAATAACAATGAATTTTAGGAAGTCTCTCGTTCATCTTTTTCCTTCATAAAGGCATTGTATTTCCTTTTGGTCTTAACATACTCCTTGATACTGTATAATAACAGTGCGAACGTTACAAAAAGAAGGATTAAAATTAATGTTTCCATTTTTAGGTATAGGTTAGTTTAAAATAAGACACCAACTTTTCTAAAAAGTCACTTCACCAATTTAATCGGTAAATTAAAGCTATGGTGAATAAGCACCTTAGTTGCAAGCACCCATTTATACACTGAGATGTTTCTTAACCTCTTTCCTCAAAAAGAGCCCAGTTACCAAAGTGGCCAAAACATCAGAAATAGTAAAAGAAATCCATACGCCTAATTCACCAAAAAACTGGGGTAAAAGGAGTACCAAAGGAATAAAAAAGAAGCCTTGTCTAGTCAAGGTCAACAATAGGGCCGGCACCGCTTTTCCTATGGCCTGAAAATAGGCAGCGCCAATAAGCTGTATGGCAATGATAGGCGTGGCGGCAAACACCCAGCGCAGCGCAGTTGGGGTTTGCTCCATCACGTAGGCATTTATGGCCAATTCTTCTGCGGTAGCACCTTCTGCGTTTCCTAAAAAAAGAAAGGCGATTTCAGCTGGGAAAAGAAACAACCCTACGAATACGATGGTAGCCAATAGCGCTGCATATTTAATAGCGATATTGATAGATTCCCTAACCCTATCATAATTTTGTGCCCCATAATTATAACCAGCAATGGGCAAGAAGCCTTGGGTAACCCCAAATACAGGAAACAAGGCGAACATAAGCATACGCCCAATTATGGCATATACGGTTACAGAGGCTTCCCCTCCCAAGCTAAACAGGATATTATTCAATAATAAATAGATGATGCTAACCACCGCTTGGCGCGATAAGGTTACAAAACCTAATGAACTAATTTCTTTTATAATACCCTTATCCAAAGCAAAATGCTCCCAGCTAATTTTGAGCTCCGAATTTTTGGATAAAAAGAAATAAAGAATATAACTGAAGGAGAATGTATAAGCCAACGTTGTAGCCCATGCCGCACCTTGCATACCCCAATCGAATATGTAGATAAAAACATAATCCATGGTAAGATTTGCCACCGATGGAACAATCATGGCCACCATAGCGAACTTAGGTTTTCCTTCAGCACGTATAACCGCATTCCCCATCATACTCAGCGCCAAAAACGGGACACCGTACAGAACAACGATATAGTAAATCTTGGCATAGTCAAAAATAGCGCCCTTACCGCCAAACGCAGGAATAAGACTATCTACAAAGTAGAGTCCTAAAACCACCATAGAAACGGTCACCAACACTGTCAGAGTAATCTGGTTGCCAAAGGTTTTAAGGGCTTTACCCCTATTATCTGCGCCTAATGCCCTGGACAATATACTTGCGCCACCGATGCCTATGGCCATTCCTAATGCTCCAATAAAAAAGGAGACAGGAAGTACTACATTAATAGCGGCGATGGCTACGGAACCGATCCAATTACCCACAAAAATAGAATCCACCAAAACGTTCAGCGACATCACCAAAATACCGATACTCGCAGGCACAGCCTGCTTTATCAATAATTTCCCTACGGGCTCTGTACCCAATTGTTCCGATGAAAGCGTGGCCATGTTACTATTTAAGGCTGTTTATTCACTAATGCGTTACGAACCTAGGCTGTTTCATAAAGACAGATTTAGCTTGGTTCTCGGTAAAACAGGAGTAATTCTAATAAGGTCTGCTTGATCTCTCCAAAGTAGGGAAGATGACTATTCATATAGACTTGTCTTCTTCCAAAAAAGCTTGTAAATGACAAGCCCTTTTTATATCCTTTTCAATTTAAGATACGAAACTGAATTTGACAGCATGAACAATAAGCCAACTTAATGTTTGAACCAAAAACACCCCTAACGCCTAATGCCTGGTAGGTACCATAATAGTGCAAACAATCAAAATACGATTTTGTAGAAACTCCAGTCTGGGAGAATATGTACTTTAATCACAAACTACCGCGTCCAGTTTTCCAGTTCGTTCCCAGTCATTCGCCCAACTTGCCATCGTGGCCACCCAAGCATCATTATCATTTAAACAAGGAATATGCTTATAATGTTCACCGCCGGCCTCTTCAAATTCTTCCTTGCCTTCCATAGCGATTTCTTCCAAAGTCTCCAAGCAATCGCTTACAAATGCGGGTGTGATGACCGCTAGTTTTTTAACACCTTCTTTTGCCAAACGCTCAAATTCATAATCGGTATAGGGTTTTAACCATGGGTCGCCCGCCAATCTGGACTGGAAAGAAGTACTTACTTGCTCCTCTGGAAGGCCTAAATACGCCTTTACCATCTCGGTAGTGTCGTATACTTGGTGCCGGTAACAGGTGTTGTGGGCTACAGAATTGATTTTACAACAAGTCCCATCCATTTTACAATGGAACCGAGTGGGATCGCTTTTTCTTATGTGACGCTCCGGAATCCCGTGATAAGAGAATAGAATGTGATCGTACTCAAATTCTTTAAGTCCGTCCTTAATACTTTCTGAAAGTGCTTTTATATAATCTGGATGCTTGTAAAAGGCAGGCATCGTGGTCACTTTCATACCAGGAAAATGCTTTTGCTGATCTTCCAAGGTCTTTACCACCACGGTTTCATAGGAAGACATGGCATAATGTGGATACAAGGGTACCAAAAGTACGTCATCTACGCCTTGGTCTTCCAGTTCCTTTAGTGCCGATTTTATGGACATACTACCATAACGCATTCCAAGGGCTACCGGCATTTTAGTATGCTTCCTAAGTTTGTCCGTAAATTTCTCGGAAAGAATAATGAGGGGAGAACCTTCGTCCCACCATATTTTGGCATAGGCCTTGGCAGATTTTTTGGGTCGGGTTTGTAAAATAATGCCGCGCACCAAAATGGTACGTAACCATTTGGGCGCATCAATAACCCTTTCGTCCATTAAAAACTCATCTAAATAAGGCTTAACATCTTTTGCCGTGGGGCTGTCCGGAGAACCCAGATTAACCAATAATACTCCCTTCATAGCGTTTGTATTTTAGTGCAAAAATAAGCTAAGTAAGCTATTTATACCAGTGCGTAATCCCTAAGTTTTTTGATTGCGACATAAGAATCATCGATATATCTCGCAAAAGTGGTTTGTTTTTAGTACAATTCCGCAAAACAAATACCTATGGATACTTTGTTTGACCATTTTTCAAATGAATCTATCATTACCTTGCTTATTGCTTTCATTTCTTTTTTACTTCTTTATTGGTTAGTGTTGGTAATACTAAGAAAATTGGGCAAAGACCCTAAATATTTGCTACCTAAAGGTGTAATGAAAAGATTGGCAGTACCTATATTCGCCATTTTTGCCTCCATTATTTTACGTATCGAATCCTTACGAAACATCATAGGAATGGAAAATGAAGCATACCTGTTTAAAAAGGTGAGCACACTATTGTTCATATTTTCTTTGACTTGGCTTATCCTTGTTGTCCTAAAGGTAGTAAAGGGCATTGTAATCAACCAGTATAACGTAAACGAAGCGGATAACTTAAAAGCGCGAAAAATTTATACCCAATTTAATATTCTGGAGCGCATCGTCATATTTATGGTGGTAATCCTGGCGATTGGTGTGGCGTTAATGACATTTGATGAAATTAGGGAAATTGGCATTAGTGTATTCGCCTCCGCTGGTGTTGCCGGTATTATCATTGGTTTTTCGGCACAAAAACTAATAGGTACCGTTTTAGCAGGGATACAGATTGCCATTGCACAGCCGATTAAGCTCGACGATGTGGTTATTGTTGAGGGCGAATGGGGGCGCATCGAAGAAATTACCCTTACCTACGTGGTCGTAGCCATTTGGGATAAACGAAGATTGATCGTACCTACGCCCTATTTCATAGAAAAACCGTTCCAAAACTGGACCAAGTCCTCGTCAGACCTTTTAGGAACAGTGTTTTTGTATGTAGATTACAGAGTGCCTTTTGACGCCATTCGAGATGAACTGACACGGATTTTGGAAGGAACAACGCTTTGGAACAAAGAAGTAAACGTCCTACAAGTAACTGATAGCAAGGCCGGCCATGTAGAAATAAGAGCTCTTATGAGTGCTAAGGACTCGCCCACGGCTTGGGACTTACGAGTGCATGTTAGGGAAAAGTTGATTACCTTTCTCCAAGAAAATTATCCGGAAAGTATTGTGCACAATAGAGTGATCATTTCCGATACTAAAGCCATTTTTAATGAGTAGAATGCCTAATGCCAACTTTTTTACATTAGTACTTATAACATTTCTGAGCATTTTGCGGGTAACGGCACAAAAGATTACCTGCTCCCCAAAAGACAAACAGGCTTTTGAAGATAAAACCATTGAAATAGACGGTTTATTGGAATCCGATTTTGGAACTACTGTAGTTGCAGTAGGCAAAACGTTTATAGGAACACCCTACGTTGCCAAAACCTTGGAAATAGGGGAAACAGAGAGCCTAGTCATTAATCTACAAGGACTGGATTGTACTACGTATATAGAGAACGTGCTTGCTTTTAGTTATCTGTTACATGAGGGCAAGTCTGACTTTGAAAGCTTTACCGAGAAGTTGAAAACCATTCGGTATAAAGATGGTGAACTAGATGGCTATGGTTCCCGCTTGCACTATTTCACGGAATGGATCCATAACAACGAAAAGAAAGGAATGCTGACCGATATTACAGGTGATATTGGCGGAGTCGTGATGGAGAAGGACATTAACTTTATGGGTACGCACCGGAATTTATATCCTTTTCTGAGCGATGATGAAAATTTTGAAAAAATACTGGCTACCGAGAAAGCCCTTGCCCAAGAACCCTTTTGCCATTTGCCCCAAGACCAAATAGCGGCCAACGAACACTTGATACAAACCGGGGACATTATTGCTTTAGCAACTTCAATAAACGGTTTGGATGTTACACACACTGGCATTGCTACCCGTGAAGCAAACGGGCGTATTCATTTACTACATGCTTCCACAGGCTCTATGGCGGTTGAAGTCACTAAAAAGCCACTGGTAGAGTATTTAAAAGGTGTAAAGAAGAATATTGGGATTTTGGTAGCGCGGCCAGTAAACCCCTAGTCAAAATTCTCCATGTATTATTGTAAGGTATCACTGTGTCAACTCTTGCATGTATTTCTTTGGCGTTGTCCCATATTTCTTTTTAAAAGCAGCAATAAAATGGCTTGATGTGCTATAGCCTATGCGTAAACCTATTTCGTTAACATTGTATTGTCCCGAATCTAACAACCTACGGGCGTATTCCATTTTATAATCAAATAAAAAGCTATATACCGAATCCCCATAAATCTGCTTAAACCCTTCTTTTAAACGCTTTAAGCTTAAACCTACCTCCTTTGCCAATTCGTTCAGACTCGGGGGCTCGGCCATATTGGCAATGACAAGCTCCTTTGCTCTGCGGATACGTTTTACATTGTCCTCATCAACCAAAAACGGACACTGCTCCAAATCCGCATCCGTACTTTTATTAAAATATAGCGAAATAAGTTCATATACCTTTCCCTTACTATACAGTTTCTTAACCGTTGGGTGAAGGTTATAATTAATTAGTTGACTTAAAACCACAGCAATAGCAGGAGAAACTGCTTCTTGCGCATAATACTTTTTTTCCTTGTTATCTGCATTTAAAAAAGGGATATAACTGGCTTCATCAGAAAATAACGAGTGAAACTTACGTATGGTCATCACTACGGAAACCATCCAAGATCCTGGAGTAAGAGAAAGATCTAAGGGTAAATCTTGCTTTGTATTATAAAGTAACAGCGAATTCTCTTCAGAAACATCCAGCGCATAATTGCCATTGTTGAATAAAAATGTTCCTCTGCCTTTCAAACAAAAATGAAATTGAATATAACGTTTATTGATTTCTCTTTTTGTCCGGGTATCTGTTATTGTATCGTTCTGAATTTTAAGCACATAAAACCCATCATCGATTAAAATTTCCTCAAATGAACCTATAGCGACATTTTTAACTTTCATAGACAAACCTTTAGAATGAATTTTATTTAGATTATTTCTAAATAGTATACGATAAAACCGCATTAAGAGGTATAAAAATAGGGCATTTCATCCTAAAACTAATGAATTACATCTAAAAATACTTCAATCGATATTAATTGTTCCTCTAGCGTTATTTTTATAAAATCCTTGCCCCTATTTTTGTCGAACTTTATGAAGGACTATAATATTTCCAAACACAACTCCTTTTACACCATTGGTCTTAACTACAAAAAGGCAGATGAGGTTGTACGTGGTAAATTTAGCTTGGATGATTCCTCGATAGATGCTTTACTGAAAAAAGCAAAAGAATTAGGAGTTGATGGTCTTTTAGTAACCTCTACTTGTAACAGAACAGAACTTCACGGCTTTGCCCAACATCCCTACCAACTTATCAAATTGCTATGTGAACATTCCAATGGCAGTGTAGAGGAGTTTCAAGAAGTTGCCTATGTGTATAAAAATAATGAAGCGATAGGACACCTATTCCGCGTAGGCACCGGTTTGGACAGTCAAATATTAGGGGATTTTGAAATCATTAGTCAGCTAAAACAAAGTTTTAACCGCTCTAAAAAATTAGGAATTGCCAACCCATTTTTAGAACGCTTGTGCAACGCAATTATACAGGCAAGTAAACGCATAAAGAACGAGACGGAAATTTCTTCTGGCGCCACTTCGGTAGCTTTTGCATCGGTGCAGTATATTTTAAAGAACGTAACAGACATTGCTGAAAAGAACATATTATTGTTCGGTACTGGAAAAATTGGAAGAAACACGTGTGAAAATCTTATAAAACATACCAAAAATCCACATATTACCCTGATAAATCGCACCAAGGAGAAGGCAGAACAAGTTGGTGGAAAGTTTAATCTTACCGTAAAGGATTACGGAGATTTACAGGCAGAAATTAGGAAATCAGATATTTTGGTCGTTGCTACCGGGGCACTGAAACCAACGGTAACAAAAGAACTGATACATACAAAAAAACCACTTCTTATTCTAGATCTATCAGTACCAAAAAACGTTCACACAATGGTATCCGACCTAGAACATGTTACCGTAGTGTATCTAGACCAACTTTCACAAATGACAGATGATACTCTAGAACGAAGAAAACAATTTATACCCCAAGCAGAAACTATTATAGAAGAAGCCCGGGTAGATTTTACGCAATGGCTTGAAACTCGAAAATTTGCGCCGGTTATAAAAGCATTGAAAATGAAGCTTAATACAATGAAGGCGGAAGAACTCGATTATCAATCTAAAAAAATCACAGGTTTCGATTCCGAACATGCAGAAATCATCTCCGACCGAATCATCCAAAAAATAACGAAACAGTTTGCCAATCACCTTAAGGACGACACGGTAGATTCCGACTCCAGCTTAGAATTTATTCAGAAGGTATTCCAAATACAATTGGACCATAAATGAGCAGAACTATACGAATAGGCACCAGAGAAAGCGAATTGGCGCTATGGCAAGCTAATGAGGTTAAAGATCAATTAAAGGCACTGGGCCACAAAGTACAACTCGTAAAAGTAAAATCTACGGGCGATATTATCCTTGACAAACCGCTGTATGAATTGGGTATCAGCGGTATTTTTACCAAAACATTGGATGTTGCCATGCTTAACGGCGATGTGGATATCGCGGTGCATTCCATGAAAGACGTTCCCACGGCCTTACCCAAAGGTATCGTGCAAGCAGCAGTGCTAAAACGTGCCAATTACTTGGATATTTTAGCATATAAAGGGAACGAAGAATTTCTAGGTCAGCGCGAAGGCGTTATTGCCACCGGTAGCCTAAGAAGAAAAGCTCAATGGCTTAACCGCTACCCGACCCATACGTTGGTTGATTTAAGGGGAAATGTAAACAGTAGACTCGAGAAATTGAACAATAATGATTGGAATGCGGCCATTTTTGCTGCTGCAGGTCTGGAACGTATTGGCCTGGAACCAGAAAATACCCTAGGGCTTACTTGGATGCTACCCGCTCCCGCACAGGGAGCCATTATGGTCGTGGCCATGGAAAATGATCCAGAGTTAAGAGATATCTGTGCACAATTGAACCATGAAGAAACCGATATCTGTACGAAATTAGAGCGTGAGTTCCTGAGGGAATTGGAAGGCGGCTGCTCGGCGCCAATTGGTGCCTTAGCCTACATTGATAAGGAAAATATAGTAAACCTAAAGGGTGTTTTATTGACCTTAGACGGTTCTAAAAAACTGGAAGCGGCGCTAACCGCTCCCTTAGGCAAGCACCAGAACTTAGGTATTGATTGTGCCAAGAGTATTTTAAGCAGGGGCGGGAAACGTTTGATGAACGAATTATCCCATAACGAATTAAAAACCCAGGTGTTTTCCACCAAAAAATTAACCACTGCCCAGTTACAACGCTTTGATGCTAGGATCAGGGTAGATTCCGAGGATTTTATCAAAATTAGCCCGAACCGGGTATCGCCCATAGTGCTTAAAAAGAAGGTCAAAAACGCCATATTTACCAGTAAGAATGCGGTAGAGGGATTACTGACCAATATAAGTACCGATGAACTCGATTTTGAGAATATCTATTGTGTAGGTCGTAAAACAAGGCGAATTATTCAGAAAAAAATTGGGAAAGTAGCGCACTTTGAAAATAATGCTACGGACCTAGCCAATCATTTGGTGGAGTTCATTGAAGGTACGGAGGCCACCCACTTCTGTGGAAACCTGAGCATTGACGATATTCCGAACATCTTGGGTGAGGCTCATATCACGGTTAACAGCGTGGAAACCTATAAAACCAAACTGTCCGGCCAAAAAATGGATGATGCCGTGGAAGGCGTGTTATTTTTTAGTCCGTCTGGGGTAGAAAGCTATTTAAACAACAATAGACCTAATAAAATAGCCTACTGCATAGGGGAAACTACGGCAACGGCAGCTAGGAAACATTTTAACGATGTTAAGGTTGCTAAAATTCCTGATGTAGAAAGTGTTATTGACTTGGTGAATGAAGATTACACAAAAGCCCCCTAGCCCCCAAAGGGGTAACATTAATATTGTTGTGGAAGAAAATAAATAATTGATTGTATGAATTAATTGTAATTGATGCATTTTGAAATAAACAAGAACCTACGTGTTTGCGAGACGTTTAGTTATGCTACAGCGGAACCAGATGATGCGGCAAACTGTTAAAATCATCTAACAATCCTCGTCAGGTTGCCACGTTACAAAGCAGCTAAATCGCAGCTTTGCGCCTTGCAAAGACAAACAACTATAAAGAATATGATTAAGAACGACCTATTTCTTAGAGCCTTAAAAGGAGAAACCGTTGAAAGACCTCCAGTTTGGATGATGCGCCAAGCAGGGCGTTATTTGCCGGAATTTATGGAAATAAAGGCGAAGTACGATTTCTTCACCCGTTGTCAAACACCCGAGTTGGCATCTGAGATTACGGTACAGCCCATAAGACGCTACGGTATGGATGCCGCTATTCTGTTTTCAGATATTTTAGTGATACCCCAGGCCATGAATATTGAGGTAGAAATGAAACCGAATTTTGGTCCGTACCTACCCCATCCCATTCGTTCCCAAAAAGACTTGGATTCTGTTATCGTACCGGATGTAAACGATGCCTTAGGCTATGTAATGGATGCCATAAAAGCGACCAAGGAAAAACTGAACGACGAGATTCCACTGATCGGTTTTGCCGGTTCGCCATGGACCATTCTTTGTTATTGCGTGCAAGGACAAGGCAGTAAGAATTTTGATAAGGCCAAGGAACTCTGCTTTACACAACCCGTGGTAGCGCATGCCCTTTTACAAAAAATAACAGATACTACCATTGCTTACCTAAAGGCCAAAGTAAAAGCAGGAGTGAATGCGGTACAGGTATTCGATTCTTGGGGCGGTATGCTCTCCCCAACGGATTATAAAGAATTTTCTTTTCAATACATACAGCAGATTATAGATGCGCTTAAGGAGGATGCTCCCGTCATCGTTTTTGGAAAGGGTTGTTGGTTCGCCTTGGGCGATATGGCCAAATCCGGTGCCAGTGCCTTAGGGGTAGACTGGACCTGTTCGGCACGAAATGCACGTTACCTGTCCGGTGGGAAAATAACCCTACAGGGGAATTTTGACCCTTCCCGTTTGCTTTCACCTCCAGCGGACATCAAAAAAATGGTTACACAAATGATCCATGAATTTGGCAAGGACCAGTTTGTGGCTAATCTTGGCCATGGTATTTTACCCAATATCCCTTTGGAAAATGCAAAGGCTTTTGTGGATGCAGTGAAAGAGTATGAACCGTTGTAGAACAGATATGGGTTATTAGACCAAAGCCTGTTGAAAATGTATTGGTAAAATTACTATGGTCTAGGTTGTACCTACAAATTTTAGAGGTTTCTTTTACTTTTGAGTAGTTGTTGCAGCCCCCTTGTAGTGCCAGCCTCATGCCGTTCCAGATTCAGACCATAATCATGAAGCTAGTTCTATCTTTAGTGGAATGGCCTCCTAACATAGCATTAAATCTAATACTAAAACATCCAAATATAGCTACCACAAATGAGCAAAAAAGAACCTTCGGAATTAACTAATCAAGAACTTTTAGATGCGGACAAAAAAATTAAACCAAGTCCTATCACCGATGCGGTACTGATTGGTTTTTTAGGTGGAATAATCCTATTCAGCGTTGTAAAGAATACGTGGGGCTTGGTCACCTTACTTCCTTTATATTTAATATACATATTTCTTAAAAAAGGCAAAAACAAAAAGGCTTTGCAAGAAGAACTAAAAAAGCGAAAATTGCAGTAAAGCTCATCTTTACATTAACGCGATTTCCAATAGATATGTCTAAACGGCATCAAACAACACAAATGAACTTCCACCTAAACGGTTTCGAAATTGCGCCCATCCAAGAGAAAGATGCCTGGCGCCTTTGTGATTTTATGGTGGCCAATAGCGAACGATTTAAGAACGATTTCCCGGGAACGCTAAAACAAAACCTCAACCCTACCTTATCAACCCTATTTGTTCAGGAAAAAACAAGGGAATTCAACACTGGAGAAGAATATTTGTTTAGCATAAAGGAAGAAGAACACAGAACCATTATCGGCCTTATCTACTTGAAAGAACTACAAAAGAAACAAGGACAAGGGGAACTGGCCTATTGTATTGGTTACGAATACGAGGGCAAGGGGCTGACAACTCTTTTTTTAAATCAAATTATTCCTTGGGCCTTTGAGCTTATAGGATTGGATACGCTGCAAATCATTGCTCACAAAGACAACAAGGGTAGTTCGCGAATTGCCGAGAAACTTGGTTTTACATGGAAATCGACTCTGCCCAATGCGCACACGAGATTCGACGGTAGCATCGTAGCCATGGAGCTTTATGAAAAATACCGTTCAGCACAATGAAGATTTGGAATACCCTAAAACGTATAAATATCAAAAGCAGTCGGAAGCTCCTAGTGTTGAGTATTCAATACCCACACTTTCTATATCCCACTTTTCTTGCCACGAAGGAGTGTATGCGGGTTTCAACACTGCACTTTGGCAGGGAACACTTTAGAAATACGCCAGCAAATGCTTTTAGGCACGCATTATGGAATTATCTAATTGCTTATTATTGTGCCAAATGGAGCACTGATAAATCGAAACTTCTTAGATGGACCAAAGCGATTACCGACTGGCATGAGAACGCCTTTGTTAATAAAAAACTACCCCGATTAATGGACTTTCACAATAACGATGTAGGAAGAACTGTATATCTTCAAAATACTGCCAGCAACGTAGAAGCCGTTATCCAAGGCTTAATGATCAAGACTCGGAATGCCATACAGGTTAAAACGCTAGAGGCTATTTCTTCGGCTTCGGGTAATCTAGTCTACCTCTACCCTCCTACAAAAGTCACTACATAGACCCTATCTTAAAATTTTAAGATAATCTTATAACCATTATTTTATATATTGAGGCACACTAAAATATCATTATGAAAACAAGACACTATTTGACAAGCCTGCTCTTTATCGCTTGCATGGGAATTGCTTCTGCCCAAATGACAAAAGTTGCCTCCGTTGAAGGTATCACGGAATACCAAATGGACAACGGTCTAAAAGTATTATTGTTCCCCGACAATTCTGCCCAGACCATTACCGTTAACATCACCTATTTAGTAGGCTCTCGTCATGAAGGCTACGGTGAAAAAGGTATGGCACACCTATTGGAACATATGGTTTTTAAGGGTACTCCTAACCACCCTGATATTCCAAAAGAACTGAGCTCGCGTGGTGCCAGACCCAATGGTACTACCTATTATGACCGCACCAATTACTACGAAACCTTTAATGCTACGGAAGATAATCTGGAATGGGCCCTGGATTTAGAGGCAGATCGTATGATCAATTCCTACATTGCCAAAAAAGACTTAGAATCGGAGTTCTCAGTGGTAAGAAACGAATTTGAAAGCGGAGAAAACGATCCTACCGGTGTCTTAATGGAAAAAGTAATCAATAGTGCCTACCTGTGGCATAACTACGGCAACTCTACCATTGGAAACCGATCGGATATTGAGCGGGTACCCATTGAAAACCTAAAAGCATTTTACAAAAAATTCTACCGTCCAGACAATGCGGTGCTGATGGTTACCGGAAAATTTGAAGAAGAACCGGCCCTTGCATTGATTGGAAAAAAGTTTGGTGCAATACCAAAACCAACAATACCATTACGGGACTCACATACAGAAGAACCCGCCCAAGATGGTGAAAAAACAGTGACCGTTAGTCGCGTAGGCGATTTACAAATAGTCAGCACGCTTTACCATACACCTGCTGGTTCTAGTCTGGATTACCCTGCCATATCGGTAATTGAAGACGTACTTAGTAATGAACCTTCTGGACGTTTATACAAAGACTTGGTAGAATCGCAAAAGGCAGCGTCGTTATGGTCCTATGCTCCCTTTTTAAAAGAACCTGGCTTTTTCTATATAAATGTAGATGTACCTTCGGATAAAAATGCCGACGAAGTACAAGATATTTTAAAAAACAGCCTTGACAATCTAAAGGATAATCCTATTACCCAAGAAGAATTGGACCGTGCGAAATCGAACCTACTCAAAAGAATTGATCAAATCAATAGAAATTCGGGGTACCTAGGCACCTATATGAGCGAATTTATAGCGGCCGGTGACTGGAGGCTATCCTTTCTTCATAGGGATCGTATTGAAGCTATGACCTTGGAACAAGTAAATACGGTCATGAACAAATACCTGATTCCTACCAACAGAACTACAGGTCGTTTTTATCCTACCAAAGAGCCAGTTCGGGTTTCTATTTCCCATACAGAAGATATTTATGCGCTTGTAAAAGACTATAAAGGTAGAGAGGCAATGAGCACTGGAGAGGCGTTTGATGTTTCTTATGATGCTATTGAAAACAGAACTAAAAAAGGAACCTTAGCCAATGGTGTACAGTATGGTTACATTGAAAAAAACAACCGTGGCAACACCGTTACGCTAAGCTTTAGCGGAAGAAACGGCGACGTAAACTCCCTAATGAATAAAGGAGTTATTCCCAGGTTTACAGCACAAATGCTAAACAAGGGCACTACCACCAAAACCCGCCAACAAATAGAAGATGAATTGAGTAGAATTAAGACATCTATAGGGTTTAGAGGTGCCAATGGCAATATTTATGCTAATATTTCATCAACAGAAGAATATTTGATGCCTGCACTTGAACTTATGGCCGAAATACTTAAAAATCCTTCTTTTGATGCTGCAGAGTTAGAAAAGCTAAAAACCGAGGAATTGGCATATCTAGAAAGCAACAAAACGGAGCCTCAGTTCTTGGCATCGCAACGTCTTGGAGAAATTAATAATTCCTACCCAAAAGGTCATCCTTTGTATACTATGAGTATAGCCGAACAGGAAGATGCAATTAAGAATTTGACCGTGGAAGACCTAAAAACCTTTTACAAAGAATTTTACGGGTTAGGTAAATCTATATTGGTGAGTATTGGCAATATGGATACGGAAAAAGTATCTAAGTTCATTGAAACCGAATTTGCCGATTTTAAAAGCAAACAGCCATATACCAAGATTAGCGACCCACATAAAGCGGTTAAAGCCATTAACGAAAATGTGATTACTCCAGACAAACAAAATGCAATGACCTTGGGCTTTATGGATGTAAAAATAAGTGAAGACCACAAAGACTACCCAGCGTTAAATATAGCTTCGACTATATTGGGAGGCGGAGTATTAAACTCCAGGATTACGGTTAGACTTAGACAAAATGACGGCGTAAGCTATGGCGCGGGAGCTGGGTTCCAATCAGATAGTGATTCAGTTGACCAAAACTCACAGCTGTTTCTCTACGCTATTTATGCCCCTACAAACTTTGATAAAGTACAACTGGGCTTTAAGGAGGAAATCGCAAGATTTATCAGCGATGGAATCACACAGGAGGAGCTAGAGAACGCCGTAAATGGCTGGACACAAGGACAGAACGTTTCTAGAGCAAAGGACAACGAACTTTCTAGCCTTATTAACAATAACATCTTTTACGAAAGAGACATGAGCTTTCAAAAAGAGTTAGAAGCAAAAGTGGCTAAACTTACTGTGGCGGAAGTAAATGCAGCCATTAAACAATATATACGACCTTTTAACCAATGGTCTGTGGTTAACGCAGGAGATTTTAAATAACAGTCCATATCATATCGAAATCCAAGCAGTATCCAACAGGATACTGCTTTTTTTTGCTAGATGCGAAACCTAGCCAACTCTATTTAAAAGCTTAATTTTGTGAAGTACTCAAAGTCAGCATGATGAAGGACACATTTTTTACTTATATACAACAACTACAGGATACCATTACCTCAAAACTGGAAGAAGTAGATGGTAAGGCAATCTTTAAAGAGGATATTTGGAACCGACCAGAAGGCGGTGGCGGAAGAACACGGGTGATAGAAAACGGAAATGTATTCGAAAAAGGTGGTGTAAATATCTCCGGAGTTCACGGAAAACTGCCTAAAAGCATGCAAGTCTATTTTGGTGTTGACGATGCCGATTTTTTTGCCTGCGGATTAAGTTTAGTGCTGCATCCAAAGAATCCCATGGTGCCAACTGTACATGCGAATTGGCGCTATTTTGAAATGTACGACAAGAAAGGTAATATTGTAGACCAATGGTTTGGTGGAGGACAAGATCTTACACCTTACTATTTGTTCGATGAAGATGCGTTACATTTCCATACCGTATGCAAGGAAGCTTGTGACAAACACCATCCGGACTTTTACAAAACGTATAAGGCACGATGCGACGAATATTTCTGGAACGCCCATAGAGATGAAGCTAGAGGCATAGGCGGACTCTTTTTTGACTACTGTAAAGTCACTGAGGAAATGAATATGACCGACTGGTATAATTTTGTTACCGAAGTAGGAAATAGTTTCCTGAACAGCTATGTGCCTATCTTAGAAAAAAGAAAGAATCTACCGTATAGCAAGGCACAACGCAACTGGCAGGAAATTAGGCGAGGACGTTATGTGGAGTTCAATCTAGTGCATGATAAGGGTACCTTATTCGGTTTGAAGACGAACGGTAGGATAGAAAGTATTTTAATGAGTTTGCCGCCACATGTGCAGTGGCATTATGACCATCAACCAGTTGCAGGAAGCGAAGAAGAGCGACTTTTAAACGTATTAAAACAGCCTAAAGCTTGGCTATAAACTAGTGTAGCCATGGCAAAAAAGGGAAAAGCAAAAAATACGGTCAACAAAGCAAAACACACCAAGCTTAGGGACCGAAAAAAAATAAGCTCAAAAAAGAAGCAGCGCTGCGTAAAGAACGTTTAAAAGCAATTCTCGATAAATCCAAGGAAAAAGAATAGTGGAAAACCAATTATAGATGAAACAGAAAATATACCAAATAGATACGTTTACAGATACCCTTTTTGGTGGAAATCCTGCAGCGGTATGTATCTTAAAAGCATGGCTATCGGATAAATTAATGCAAAGCATAGCGGCGGAAAACAATCTTGCAGAAACGGCCTTTGCAGTTCCAAAAGAAGACTCCTACGAATTGCGCTGGTTTACACCGGAATTGGAAGTAGATCTTTGCGGACATGCAACTTTGGCTACTGCATTTACGCTCTTCAACTATTATGATCATAAACAAAATACTATTCGGTTTATTTCGCCTAGAAGCGGGGAACTCCTCGTTGTCAAAAATGCTGACGGGAGCATGACCATGGATTTTCCAACAGATGAAACTATTGTTGTTGAGACAATTAGAGCGCTTAACAAAGCTATTGGCTTAAACCCTATTCATACTGTTAAAGGAAAGACCGATTATATGCTAGTCTACGAAACTCAAGAAGAAATTGAAGGCATAAACCCCAATTTTCATCTGCTAGACCAACTGAATTGCCGCGGTGTGATTGTAACTGCAAAAGGAAACGATGTTGATTTTGTCTCTCGCTTTTTTGCACCCCAATGCGGTATTCCCGAAGATCCGGTAACCGGATCTGCACATACAACACTTGCACCCTATTGGTCCGCGCAATTAGGAAAAACAAAAATGATAGCAAAACAGCTTTCCGAACGTGGTGGCGATTTACGCTGTGAATACCTAGGGGAGAGGGTAAAAATATCTGGAAAGGCGGTTTGTTACCTGGTTGGGGAAATCGAGGTTTAATTTATTTTTA
The DNA here is from genome assembly GCA_964353165.1 of uncultured Maribacter sp. Classification (GTDB taxonomy): domain Bacteria; phylum Bacteroidota; class Bacteroidia; order Flavobacteriales; family Flavobacteriaceae; genus Maribacter. Next base: position 44,163 of record CAYGUY010000012.1, on the reverse strand, counting down.
TAATCAGAGCAAATTTTAGCTGTATGACTTTAAGAAAAAAACTAGTTCAATTTCAAAACCAAGCAGAGCAAAATTATGTAAAGAAAAAATCTTTAAAAACTATCCTTGTATACTTAGTTGCACTAATCGTTTTCATTTCGTCTACGTTGGTTGCAAGTTTTAGTTGGCCACTTAGATATGCGTTAAAAAAAATAAGTCCAAATAAACGGCAAGAAATTATAAATATAAGCTCCAATAACATAAATAAAATAGTATCGGCTAACGATACCCTAATATTAAATTTTACAGCTCATTGGTGCGGCCCATGTTTATTGATGTCAGATATTCTTGAAAACTTTGCACTATCAAAAAATCGTGTAGTTATTGGGAAAATAAATATTGACACAATTAGTGGCCTTACAAAAAAATATAACATTAGAGGAGTACCTCAGTTTTTGCTCATAAAGAATGGAATTGAAATAAAACGTCATGTTGGGCCTATGACAGGTATAGAATTAGAGAAGTTCTATGAATAGAAAGATACTTCGCCATTTCCAAGTATCCCTCTTCTCCGAAACTTCCTCAAACTGATAGCGCATATGGTAAATCGTACTTTTTGTACGTGTTTTCAGCCATCCAAATTAGGAGTGAAAAAGAATTTAGACCTATCTACATGTTTGTTTCAATATTTTAAAAGCTAGAGCATTTTCCTTTCTCTTTGCGAACTGTTTTGGTAACACATAGTAATTACAGAAATCCAATTCTCTTTTAAACGCACTCTGATTTGCCAGCAATTATCCATGATTTTCTACAGGTGCAATAATTTAAGTGAGCTTAGATATAACGATGATAATAACAAATCATAAGTCCTATGTAAGTCTGACCGCAGTCGAATATTTTGTAATAAAGTAAAGCACTTCGACTGCGCTCAGTGTGACACTATAACCAACAACACTTTTTGTTATTTTTTAAAAAAAACATGAATTCTTACTCCTCCACCGACTTTAAGTTATCATCAGAATTACGATCTATTAGCTTATTGTAGGGGTCTATTCCTGCTTTTAAGGGCTTTTCATCTGTTGTAATCGTAAACGTATTATCCCCTGGAGCTAACCACTTTAATTCAAAGTAAAATGGGTTCTTGACCGTAACACCATCTGCATTTGTTTCATCTTCTCCAAAAAGCCCTACGTCTACCAAGTTCTTTTTTTCGTCTACCAGCTTTTCTTTTCCGGTATCATCGTAATATATCTTCTTAGAATTTACCGTAAACGTGGTTTCCCACTTCCCATTGTCAAGTTCCTTGGTCTTGGCGTCCATCACCCTATTCTCATAAAGCACAATTTCCTTAAATCCGTCATCAACTTTGTACTTCAATGAATCCGGTGTCACGGCATAGAGTGCGTTGTACAAATCTTCCGAACTGGCGTAACGGCCCTTTTCAAAATACTTAAATTCCTCCATGAAATTCCTAAGCCCTTTATTTACAACGTCTTCGCCCATTACATCCTGTAAGTCATACATAACCATGGAACCCTTCTCATACCAAATATACTGACCGGTTTCAACATCCATTAGGGAGCGCTCGGGTTTAAAACTAAATTGCCTGCTGGAGAGGTAACTATCCAAAGACTCCTTTAAAAAGGACTTGATGCCATTCTCGCCATATTCTTGCTTCATGGTCATTAACGATACGTATTCTGCCAAAGTTTCGGAAATAATATTCGCTCCGGAAGTCTTGCTCGGTGTTACAATATGTCCCCACCATTGATGTGCTACTTCGTGCGACGTCACCCTAAACGCATAGTTGAAATCATCCGCTTTGGTGAAATCGGCCACAAAGCCAAAATCTTCCGAATAAGGAATAGTAGTGGCAAAGGATTGTGCAAAATTGGAATGTGCAGGGAACTCAATAACACGAATAACGGAATACGGATATTCTAAATAATTTTTAGAATTATAATCTAAGGATATCTTTATCCCTTTTATGAAATACGATAGGTTTTCCTTATGTTTTGGTGAATGATAAATTTCAATCTTCACTTTCTTGCCACTAGGTGCAATCCACTCATCTGTTTCTATATCATACGCCGCAGAGACAAAATTGAAAAAATAATCGGACTTCTCCTCCAATCTATAATTGAAATAACTACGATCGCCTTTTTCCCATTTTTTGGTCAAAACTCCCGGAGCAATGGCTACTTGACCTTTTACCGTACTAACCGTTGCCTCAAAGTTCATATAGTTGGCATCCTCGTTGAACAGATTTTTCTTAAGCGCCATAGTATCGGTACGAGGCGGAAATAAGAAATCCAATTCCTCTAAACCATATTTTTTACGAACTCCATTATCCGACAACGCCCTATCGTAATGAAAAGATGGAAATATGGCATCCCTAAAAAAGCTGCCATTTCCTAGAACGGCCGTTTCCGTATCCATAGCGAATCCATGGGTACGCACCTTCGTTTCTATGACCAAATTTGCCGTGTCTTTGGGTTGTAAGGCTTTGGGCAACTTATAAATAAACAAACGGTATAAACTGTCGCTTAAAAAGGGGTGGATTTCGGTTCCGTTATAGACTACCTTGGAGATTTTAGTATCGGATATAGGAAACTTGATTTCCATTAGTAAGGTATCGATAGGTACCTCTGCGGGGTTTACTACCTTAAAAATACCTTGAGCATCCACTTTTCGCTCATCGGGATAGATATCAATATTCGCTTTTAGGTCGATTACCTGTATGTGCGGTTTATCAATATACTTTCCATAGGCCTTTTCGGAATCCGCATTTAACTTTTCACTAAAATCCCCGTCTTCTAATTGATTCAGCACCTTCAAATTATAAAAGCTATAGGCTCCAACAGATACAAAGGCAAAAATGAAAAACAAGGTGTATGCTATGGTTTTTCCATTTAATCGTTGTCCGGCCAATTTCAAACGCTCCTTGGCAGAAAAAAAGAATCCCCTGTTCCAAAATATTTTACCTATTGCGGCCAGAATACAAGTGAACAGAATCCAATAAAGATTTAACCAAAACTCCCCGTACAGGTAATGACCAAATCCGTTTAAATCACTTAAAAAACTACCGGGTACTCCGCCGAAAACAATTAGGGGATTACTGGATTTGAATGCCAGGTTTATCAATAACGGGAGACCAATATAAATAGCTACCACAATAAAATGACCTAAAAACTTATTATTGACCAGCACATGTATAAAGAAAGCTAGTAATAGTGTGGTAATGTACCCAGGGAATATTTTAGCGAAGTTATAGGTAAAATACATACCCAACTCATAGTTAAAATAGCCGTTAAACGTTTGGTATAATATACCTACTAGTATTCCTAGTAAGGTTAGTACCGCCGCCACTCCTGTAAGGGCAAGTATCTTGGAAAGGTATAACGTACTATTGCTTACCGGTAGAGCATCATAGAATTCAAAGGTCTTGTTTTTACGCGTTCTATGTACGGCCTCACCCGCATAAATGATAAGGATAATAACAGAAAACAGTGAAATACCGCCAGCAATCTGCACCACCATATACCGGGTCAATGGCAGTGAAGGTGTCCCATAAATTTGATTGGATTGATAGGCTACAAAACCGGCAATTAAAATGCCAATTACGATCAAGACCAAGAATACCGATTCCTTTACTATGGATAGAAACTCTATCTTACTTAAGGACCAAAGGTTCTCGCGCTGTGCCCTTTTTGAAAAGGACTGTACAATGTTGGTTAACCCGCTCGCTTTAAACACTTCGTTGTCCTCCTTATTGGTCTTTTTCTTTTTAGATGCTAAAAACCCTTTATACGAGAACTTAAACAGGGTAAAAAAGAAGATTGCCACGCCAATACCTAACCACAATATTCTATTGATCAAGAACTTTCCTGTAAGCGATAATTGAATAGTGTTCAATTCGTTGATACTGGAATACTTTGTTAAGTATCCATGTGCACTTTCACCAAAAGGGTCTACGTAAATACTCAGCCATTCGGTATCCAATTTGGATACCAGCTGACCAGAAACAATCGTAGCTATTAAAATAACAATACCGCCCAAGTATAGGATAGGCATGCGCTTAAAAAAAGTCATCAAACCAAAAAACAGACTTCCGATAAAGAATGCATTAAAAGTGAGCAAGTATACAAATGGCAGAAAATAGGACCAAAAATTAAAATCGGTATAAGTTCCGTAGTCGGGCCTATCTAAAAATCCACCGAACTGATACCCAATAATAGCACCCAAAACAGCACCTAGGTTCATGATAGTAACTAAGGTAAAACTTCCCCAAAACCGACCAAGGATATAATTCTTTTCGGAGACCGGAAAGGTAAAATAGGTTTGTGCAGTGCCATGTTCTTGATCTCGGAATACCGGAACACCCATGACCGCAGCATAAAAGAACAGGGATAAAATGCTCATGCCACCTAATACGCCAACAATGGCATTTGGACTGTTGGTAAACTGTGCTGTAACCGACTTATCAAAAACCGCTAATAACAACGGCATCAAAAACATTAGAAAAATATAGATATAGGTAGCAGGCCTGCGTAACCTATATTTTAACTCAAACAACAGTATCTCTTTCATAATTATACGGTTTGAGGTTGGTTGATACTATAGAAGTAGAAATCTTCCAAATCGTTGTTTACCGGCTCAAAACCGTCTCCTGGATGGGAGTCGCTGTATACATTTATATTGAAATTACCACTACGTAAATAGGTTGACAACACTGTGTATTCCGATTGGTATTTTTCTGTTTCTTCCTTACTTATATTTTTTCGGTATACCTTGCCGTTCAAGGTATTGGATAGCTCTTGTGGATGCCCTTGTACAACAACACTACCCTCATTAAAAACAGCCATATTCGTACATAAATTCACAACATCGTCCACAATATGGGTAGACAAAATTACTACAGCGTCCTCGCCCAATTCACTTAATAGATTATGAAAGCGATTTCGTTCCAAGGGATCCAAACCAGCAGTAGGCTCATCTACGATTATTAATTTTGGATTACCGATCAAGGCTTGTGCTATTCCAAAACGCTGGCGCATACCGCCAGAGTAATCGCCCAGGTTCCGTTTTCTAAACTTAAAAAGATTCACTTTATTAAGTAAATCCGAGACATAGGAAGCGCGGTCGTTCTTACTTTGAATCCCCTTTATCTTTGCAATATGGTTCAACATCATTTCCGCCGATACTTTTGGGTAAACTCCAAAATCCTGTGGCAAATACCCTAATACCTTACGAAGTTCGTCCGGAGCGTCAAAAACATCTATCCCATCAAATACCACAGAACCACTATCCGCATTTTGCAAAGTGGCAATGGTTCGCATTAAGGTAGATTTCCCCGCGCCGTTAGGCCCCAGTAACCCGAACATGCCTTTGCCGATTTCAAGAGTTACGTTGTTCAGCGCTTGGGTACCGTTGGGATAGGTCTTGTTTAATTCTGTAATGGATAACATATAGTTTGTGTTTAGTTGATGTATTTATTTTCCTATTGGTAAGTAAGATATCGAATTTGTTACGAAAATTGATTAGAAAAATCGTGTGCTGTTGCAATAAATGGGTTTCAATCAAAAAGAATTGTGAAGCTTACCACTATATTTGTATAGCCGTGTTCAAAAACTATTCATTCTATATTTAACACACCCTCATCATGTACCCACTTATACGAAACCGTAGATTACGAAATTCTGATGCAATAAGACATTTGGTTCGCGAAACTATTCTAACACCTAGTGATTTTCTGGTGCCACTTTTTGTGGTAGAAGGAAAAGGCGTAAAGGATGAAATTCCCTCCATGCCCAACTACTACCGATTAAGTTTGGACAACTTGGAGAAAGAGGTAAAAGAATTATGGAATATGGGGCTTTGCGCTGTGCTGCTCTTTGTAAAGGTGCCGGATAACTTAAAGGATAACGCAGGTTCCGAGGCGCTAAATGACAACGGCCTCATGCAAATGGCCATCAAAACGGTCAAAAATGCTTGTCCGGATATGCTGGTCATGACCGATGTTGCTATGGACCCCTACTCTTCCTACGGACATGATGGTATTGTCGCAGTCGGACAAATATTGAACGATGAGACCGTGGAAGTTCTGGCGGAAATGAGCGTATCACACGCTAAAGCAGGAGCCGATTTTGTAGCCCCCAGCGATATGATGGACGGTCGCATCCTTAACATAAGAGAGGCTTTGGAAGACGAAGGCTATACCAACACCGGTATCATGAGCTACAGTGCCAAATATGCCAGCGCCTTTTATGGTCCGTTTAGGGACGCGTTGGATTCCGCACCCGTAGACTTGAAAAATGTTCCTAAGGATAAAAAGACATACCAAATGGATTCGGCCAATCGATTCGAGGCCATTCGTGAAACCCAACAGGACATAGATGAAGGGGCGGATATTGTTATGATAAAACCAGGTCTTTGCTATCTGGACATTGTGCGGGAAATTAAGAACGAAGTGGATGTACCTGTCGCTGTGTATCAAGTTTCTGGGGAATACGCCATGCTGAAAGCGGCAGCCGAAAGAGGCTGGCTAGATCACGATGCCGTAATGATGGAACAATTGATCTCAATTAAACGCGCCGGTGCCAATATCATTGCTAGTTATTTTGCAAAAGATGCCGTTAAGTTGATGGGATAATAAATTTTAAGCAACGACCCAGACCTTGCTACAAAATATTGTATTAGAATACTCTTTCAAGAAGCTAAATTTGCAATAGACAGCAACAGTACAGGTGAAATGGAAATAAAACCCAAAATCGAATCTACTGCAATATTTATTGGGTTTGTGGATAGTATGGCTTTAAAAAGTTGAGTTTAGGTTCTGTGTAGATATAATCACATCATTAAGAGCCTTTGGACTCCATATCCTTATCCATTCGTAAACAGAAACTATTTTGGTTCGATATTTGCTAACTTTGAACGAAATACCATAGCCTTGTTCAAGAAATTATCCTTACGGTCCCGGATTTTCATTTCAATGATTTTATTGGTATTGATTGCCTCTGTATTGATATTAGGGATTACCATCTATCAATTTCGCGAAATAAATGCGGACTACCATCAAAATAGAATGGAGCGCAAGGAGGAACAAATTAGACAAAGTATAGACCTTTCCATAGCCAAGACCACCTATCCAGTTTCAGAAGAAAACCTAGGTCTTATATTCATGAACGATATCTATGAAATTGCCGTCGTTCAGAATATGAACTTTAACCTATATAATTTGGACGGGGATTTAATAAAAAGTTCTAGGCCAAAATTCGAAAACGATTCCATATCCATATGTATAGAACCTGAAATTCTCAATAAGTTGGAGGCTAGCGTGGATAAGCGTTACGTTGAAGAGAATGCAGCTGCGGGAGACAGATATCAATCTTCATATACGTATGTCCACGATCGAAAATTTAAACCTATTGGAATTTTAAATCTACCTTATTTTGAAGACAATTCCTTTAACGACAAAGAATTACGTGAGTTTTTAATGCGTTTAGGAGGTGTTTACCTATTAATGCTCATTATAGCCATTGCCCTTGCTTTTGTCATCTCCAAATACATAACAAGATCCTTGGAGACCATATCCAACATGATGGAAAGCACTAATTTAAATCGCAACAACGAAAAAATACAGATAGATAGTCCGGGCGAGGAAATAGAAAAGCTAATATCTTCTTACAACCGTATGATAGACGAGTTAGGACAGAGTGCCGTAAAACTGGCCAGGAGCGAAAGAGAGCAAGCTTGGCGAGAAATGGCAAAACAAGTGGCCCATGAAATTAAGAATCCGCTAACTCCAATGCGTTTGACCGTGCAGAGTTTTGAACGTAAGTTCGACCCCAATGACCCAAATATAAAGGAAAAAGTAAAGGAATACTCCAATACGCTGATACAGCAAATAGATACCATGAGTAGCATAGCTTCCGCATTTTCGAATTTTGCCGAAATGCCTGCGCAACAGAACGAAACCTTAAATGTGGTGAAAATCGTAAAACTAGCCTTGGATATCTTTAATGAACATTACATTCATTTTAGTGCCGATGAAGATGAAATAATTGCAAAGTTAGATCGTACCCAGTTGATACGCGTAGTGACCAATTTAGTGAAAAATGCTATTCAAGCCTTACCGGAGGTATCTTCGCCTAAAATATTGGTTTCAGTTGCCAGTGTGGGTGATTATGTAGAAATTTCCGTTGCAGATAATGGAATTGGTATACGAGAACAAAATAGGGAAAAAATATTCGAACCTAAATTTACTACAAAGAACAGTGGTATGGGCTTAGGCTTGGGAATGGTAAAAAACATCGTAGAAACCTACAAAGGGAATATCCATTTTACTTCAGAACCGGACAAAGGCACCGTATTTTATGTAAAATTCCCTAAAGAGAAGAAAACCTAATTTAAAACAGCACCTTAACTATGTCCTACACTACCCTATTAAGCAATAATATAGATTCGATAGCAACCATAACGATTAACCGACCCAATAAGTTAAATGCCTTAAATAAAGAAACACTCGGTGAATTACATGCTATTCTTAGCGATTTTGAAAAAGATGAACAGATTAAAGTAATTATTCTTACAGGTAGCGGGGAAAAGGCCTTTGTTGCAGGGGCAGATATATCGGAATTTGCTCAATTTTCTGAGAAAGAAGGTGAAAAATTAGCCGCAAAAGGTCAAAAAAAAGTCTTCGATTTCATTGAAAACCTATCTACTCCGGTTATTGCCGCTTTGAACGGTTATGCATTGGGCGGTGGATTGGAATTGGCTATGGCCTGTCACTTTAGAGTGGCTAGCGATAATGCACAAATGGGACTGCCCGAAGTTTCGTTAGGCGTAATTCCCGGGTACGGAGGCACCCAGCGTTTACCTCAATTAGTAGGGAAGGGAAGGGCCATGGAAATGATCATGACCGCGGGTATGATTTCTGCCGAACAGGCATTATCCTATGGTCTAGTAAACCATGTAGTGCCACAGGAAGAATTGTTATCTGCGTGTACTAGAATAGCCCTTAAGATTTCCAATAATTCGCCCGTAGCGGTTTCTTATGCAATAAAAGCTGTAAATGCTGGTTTTAAGAATACTGTAAACGGTTACGAGCAGGAAATTAAAGCATTTGGCGCTTGTTTTGGAACGGACGATTTTACCGAAGGTACATCGGCATTTTTAGAAAAACGTAAAGCAAATTTCCCAGGTTCGTAACACTTAACGAACTTAGTATGTTGAAAAAAATAACGGTACTTCTAGTTTTTATAATTGGAATAGGAGCATTTGCACAGCAGAATGATATCTCCTATAATATCGGAGAAACCTTTAGTGATAAACACAAATATTCAAACCTTTTATCCATTGCGGAAGATGGCAATGGTGGCACCATCATAATTAGAGCGTATTACAGCGGGATTGTTTTAAAACCAAAAGGGTATTTGGTAGAACACTATAATTCGGATTTGGAACTCATCTCAGAGTTCAATTATAAGCTTAAAGATGCTAATTTTGTTGAGGCCTACGTGAAAAACGGACAGGTATACCTTCTATTTTTAGAATATGACTACAACAAACTGGCTTATGAGTATATAGTTCATAGGAGTCCGTTTACAACCTTTAATTTTACAACAGAAGTACTATTATCCATCTCATCAGACCCCGTAGAACAGCCGTTGGACAGGAATTATTATAATCGAAATTTTTCTTCCGGCTTTACGACTTCCGTACTGTTCAATGATAAAAAAACCGCTTTTGCCATTACCACGCATTTTAAAAAGCGAAAGGAAAATAAACATTACATCCATGTTTTTGACGCCAGTTTGCGTAAACTTATGGAACATGATTTCTCAGGCGAGGTAGAAGAAAAGAACTATGCCTTTGAAAACATCGAATTCTCAGAAAATTTAAAGGATGTCTACTTATTGGGCAAAGCGTATTTTAAGAAAAAACGGTTTGCCGCCAAAGAACGAAAATTTCAATATGAACTGATACGGTTATCCGATACCGGCAAAAGCATTCAGGCTTTTGACACTCCGGGTAAGTATCCAGAAGCATTAAAACCTATTTTTAAAGGTAATGAGTTGTTGTGTGTTGGCTTTTATGCCGATAGAAGGGACAATAGATACAATGGGATCGCCTATTACAAATTGGATTCTCGTTCCTTGAATATCCAATCGGAAAAATTTAATCCGTTTTCGTCACAGTTTATGCAAGATAAATTTGGAACCGGGGATGAAAGGGAAATTACCAATCTTGTTTTCAAGGCAATGGATATTACCGCAGATGGACATATACTTTTTAACGCAGAGGAATATTTTACTACGAACAGTATGCAATCCAATACAAGTGGAGGTCGCGTAATGATTACCCGTTACCATCATAACGATATTGTAAGTGCCAAGCTAAACAATGACGGAGATGTCATATGGGCCCGTAATATTAATAAAACAGAAGTAACCCAAGGAGATGGGGCTTACACGTCTTATAGTTCCTACACTAAGGGAAACAATACTTACTTTTTTATTAGTACGGCCTCCGAGAATCCGCAACAAATAAGTGCGGAACGTATCATGTTCAAGCAAGGTCTGAGCAGAAATAGAAATATCTTTTTGATCAAACTCGATGTAAATGGACATATGAGTTTTGAAAAAGCCATAGATAGTAAGGAAGTCCGCCTACCCTTAATGGTATCAAGGCCCTTAGTTGATAACACAACGGATGAAATGTTGTTCTATGCCAAACGTGGAAATAAAAAACAGTTGGTTCAAGTAGGTTTTAAGTAATGCTGCCTTTTTTTTAACTACTTTCCACAGTATTTGGTAATGCTGATTGAAAACAATTCATCCCCTAGAGAATTGGTTGTCCTGGATGGATGCCCTTTCCGAACACGATTATGTAGTCATAGATGATTTTTTGGACGATGCCTGCTATGGGGAACTTCGAAACTTTCTATTTGAAAAGATCGATGCTTTTGACCAAGCGGGAATCGGTACCTTGAATCAACATGTGATTAAACGTAATATCCGGGGAGATCGCACCTACTGGTTAAATAAGACACGGGATACCGAACTCGGCACCTTTTGGAATATATTGGAAGAGACCAAGTTCATCCTCAATAGATATTGTTACTTAAGCCTTTCGGGAGCAGAGTTTCATTTGGCGCATTATCCATCTGGAGGACACTATGCGCGCCATTTGGACCAATTTGAAAGTCGGAACAACCGTATGATTTCCATGGTTGTTTATTTGAACGAAAACTGGCAGCCCCAAGATGGTGGTCAGCTGGAAATTTTGGATACTAACCGGCAAATACAGCTAGTAAATCCGTTGGCCAAGCGTTGCGTGCTTTTTAAAAGTGCGGAAGTACCGCATGCCGTTCTAACATCCTTTAACGATCGTTATAGTGTAACAGGTTGGTTGTTGTATCAACCGGCGGCAATTGGACCTGTATTGGGTTAGTAAACAGATTACTTATTCTCATAAACAACCGCTCCGTTGAAAATGGTCATTGCAATCTCTGTATCCAAAATCTTATCTTCAGGTACCGTCATCAAGTCTTGCTCATATACAGTAAAATCCGCCAATTTACCTACCGTTATAGATCCTTTGATATCTTCTTCAAAAGCTCCGTAGGCAGCATCCAAGGTATAGGACCGTAAAGCTTGTTCCCGAGTCATTTTCTGTTCTGGTTCATATCCACCTTCGGGCATTCCCTTTAAGGTTTTACGACTCACACTGGCATAAAAACTTGCAATAGGATTCAAAGGTTCTACGGGTACATCGGTACCGTTAACAATTGGGATGCCACTCTGCAATAAAGCCTGCCACATGTAAGCACCTTCTTTGATTCGTTTTTCGCCAAGCCTATCAATGGCCCATTCCCTGTCAGAGGACATATGCACGGCCTGCATTGCGGGAATAACACCCAATTGGGCAAAACGCGGAATATCATCTGGGTGCAGGTGCTGCGCATGTTCAATTCGGTACCTATTATCGTTCGTTAAATCTGGCAGTGCTGTAAAAGCCGCTTCGTAGCGGTCCAATATTTCTTTATTGGCGCGATCACCAATGGCGTGGGCGCACACTTGAAAACCATGTTGCAATCCATTAAGTGCCGTTTCCTTTACAAATTCCATAGGTAAGGTCTCATGGCCAAAATGACCGGGCCTATCCGTATATTCTTCCAACAACCAAGCCCCTCGTGAACCTAAAGCCCCATCACAGTTTAATTTCACGGATCGTATCGTAAACAAATTGTCCGCATCTACCATAGGGCCTTGTGCATACCATTTTATAAGCAGTTCATTATCCCAGCCAGTAAGCATCGCATACATACGTATCCCCATCTTACCCTCCGATTTCATTTTTTCGTACAATGCAATGGTTTCCTGGCCAATACCGGCATCGTGAAAACCCGTAATACCATTTCTATGACAGGCCGCAACTGCCAGCTCAAAAGCCTTGGCATCTTTCTCCGGGGTGGTCTCCGGAATATGTTTTGTGATCAAGGTCATGGCACGTTCGTTGAAAATTCCCGTAGGCTGCCCCAAGTCGTTTCGCATCACTTCGCCACCGGTTACCTCTAGTCCGTCTATACCTTCTTTAGCCATCACCTGTAATCCTGCAATTTCCATCGCTTTTGCATTGGCAAAACCAGCATGCCCACTGGCATGTCTTAGGTAGACCGGATTATCGGGAGAAACGGAACTCAACAAATCGTGGGTCTGAAAACCATCTACTGTTTCTTCGGGCATTTCCGTCCATTTGCTTTGATGCCAACCACGCCCGGTAATCCATTCTCCCGGCTTTGCTTTTTCGACAGCTAAGGCGACTGCATCAACAATTTCTTGATAACTCGTTGTATTCATCAGGTCTAAATTGAGCTCGTTGTACCCTAATCCCATAAAATGCCCATGACCTTCAATGAGGCCAGGCGTCATTGTCTTGCCTTTAAGGTCTATTACTTTCGTTTGGTCCGTTTTATAGGCTTCAGCTTCAGAAAGGCTTCCTGCAAAAAGAATTTTATTGTCCTTAGTAGCCACTGCTTCTACCGTGGTCTGCACACTATCAACCGTATAGATAGTTCCACCATGGATAAGTAGGGTAGCCGCTTCCTTTTGATTTTTTCCACAAGAAGAAAAGACCAAAACCCCAAGGGCTATAGTCCATAAGACCGATTTTTTACTTGACATAAAATTTTATTTAGGTTCCTAGTCTGCAGGATAAAAGGGCTTGAAATATTTAGTTGCTAAAAGCCTTACCTGCTGTTCGTACGAAATATAGGAAAAATCGAGTTGATATAACAGGCAAACCAACCTAAGTCGTATTTAAAAATTACGTGTATGTCCGAATTGCAATTAAAGCAGGGCCTATTTTCTTTTTAATGTTTTTGATCGGGCTAGCTCTATTGTTTGACTATTTCCATAGTCCGCTTTAAATCCTCCGGTTTTGTAATCCGAATATGTATGGATGAATACCTTCCACTGTTCGCCGTTTCTATGCGCGACAACATCCATTTTGCTAAGTACGTCATGCTAATGCTTTGTGCCGTTTACACCAAAAGTGATATATGGAGTATCATAATTTTCTGAAAAGCAAGTCCGTCCCCAATTTAATTTAGGAGTGGTTTTAAACGATATAAGAAAGATGTTTTAAGGATACTTTTAAAAAACATGTACTAGCTAAAATACATAACTTGTAACACCATTTAATTCCTTTTACACATGAAAAATTTAGTTGTAATATTCCTAAGTATCTTTTGTGCCTTTGTAACGTTTGGGCAAACCGAAATTAGTCCAAAAACTCCTTTTACCAAAGATTATTTAGCCGTTTGGCTTACGGCCAGAGACCATTGTTTAGATATAGCCAAAACAATGCCCGAAGAGCTATATTCTTACAGACCAACACCTGTAAGCAAGTCTTTTGGCGAACAAATGGTGCATATTGGATATACGATACCACTACTTACAAAACGATATGTACAGGGCATGGAAGTAACGCCGAGTGTACCCGACGCTTCCAAAATGACAAAAACTGAAATCATAAACCTATTAGAAACCGGTTTTGCCTATACTACAAATGTGATTAATACTATTGAGCAGGAACAATTAGATGAGCCTTGCGTGATGTATCATAGCGGGAATACCGTAAGCAGGGCATTTGCCCTTTTTTATGTTCAGGATCATATGGCCAACCATAGGGCCAAGGCTAATTTATATCTCCGGATAAATAATATACAACCCCCTGAATATACTTGGTAAATTACGTTACGTAAATAAATTGGATTAGGAATTCGAAGTTCTCGACAAATGATGTTGTAATTTAAGTAATATACTTCTAAGTGCTTTGTTTGCTATTTTTTTACGTTATTCTTCCTTCAATTAATTTTTTATATTCAACATCGTTTGGTTCCCAAAATTCAATCTTATTCTATTCATTTTCCATTATATATGTAACTTTCCCATATTACCGGCGGTAATACTAGCAATAATAGTACGCTAATAGTTCTCAACTTTTCTAAAAGTTTGCCCAATTTAATCGCTCTATGACTCATAATGAAGTCATTTATAGAAGGTTCAAAATACTTGGCTGCTTCCTTGACAGGACTCCATTGCATACATCCTTTTTTGTAGCGGCACAACCCAAAAACCTTTATATAATTTTATTGATAGCCATTTAGTTCTACATTAATGCTTTGGAAAAAACAGCTTGCATTTCAACAATATCGAATGGTTTTTTTAGATGAGCAATAATGAGCTTAGAGCTTAGAGCGTCATTAATCTCTGAGGTTATATCATAACCCGTAAGCAAAAAGAAGGGGAGGTCGGGGCGCATTTCTTTTGCCCTTTGAATAAACTCCAGACCGCTCATAACTGGCATTTTCATGTCACTGACCACGATTCTAATTTCTTGGTGTTGTTTTAAAATTTCAAGCCCTTGGAAACCATTTCCAGCAATAATTACAGTATAAAGATGTTTGAAATTAATTTGAAAAAGCTGTTGATTAATATCTTCATCTTCAACATACAAAATAATAGGTTTTTCACTCATGTATTGCCTTGTTTAATGGTAATTTAATGATAACGGTGGTATATATACCTTCTTTAGATTCAAATTCTAGTGTACCCTTATGATCTTTTATTATAGAGAATGAAATTGATAAGCCAAGTCCTGTCCCTTCTCCTGGTTGTTTTGTTGTATAAAACGGATTTAATATTTTAGACAGGTTGGTTTGACTAATACCAGATCCCGTATCGGTTATCCGTATTTCTACATCGGTTTCAATACGTTTGGTTTGAACGACTATCTCACCCTTACCGTTTATAGCTTGTATTGAATTATTTAGAATATTCAGAAAAACTTGATGTAGTTTCCCTAGGTTCCCGGCTATATCAACCCTTTTTCTGGTATAATTTTTCTTTACATAGATTCTGTCCTCAATATTAATATCGAGCATAATTAAGCAAGCATCCAAAATCTTATGAATATCACAATTTTCATCAAAACTATCTGTAGATCTACTGAATTGACTTAAACCATCAATAATTTTTGAAGCTCTTTCCACGCCTGTCCGGATACTAGTCAAAAAGAAATTTATCTCGTCCTTTGATGTCGTATCGCCTACTTCAAAATAGTTTTTTAGACCCGTGTGCCCGCCAAGAATAAAATTCAAGGGGTTATTTATTTCATGCGCCACACCAGCTGTGAGAATTCCTAATGAGGCCATTTTCTCTGAATGGATAATCTGATTTTGAGCCTCAGATAATTTACCTACCGCGAGTGCCAATTCTTTATTGGTTTTCTCTAGTTCTTTGTTTTTTGCATTTAGTTCCTTTGTTCTTTCCAGAACTTTGTTTTCTAATTCTTTCTTATGTTCATCTAGGCTTTCATAAAGCTTCATGTGTTCCATCTCTGCACCAGCCCTTGACGCAAAAATGAGTAGTATGGATTCATAGTTAAAAATATCGTTAATCGGATTTTCAAACATACATACCAAAATTCCCGTTGGTTCGGTTCTAGAGCTGAACAAAGGAATCCCCGTATATGCCTCGATTCCCATATCAATAAGCAACTGGTCGTTTGGGAACAATGATGCCACATTCTTTGGAAATGAACACGGTTTTTGACCAATTACAAGTTCACACGGCGTATCTTTTACTTCATATGAAAAATTATCCATAAGACCACCTTTACCCACTAAAGAGATGGTGGTAATCTTAGTTCTAGATTCATTTAATTCTCCAATAAAAGTATAGTCGGCTTCTAAAGCATCATTTAGTTTCATCACAATATTTTCCAAAAGAGAATCTCCCAGATTATATATTTCATTTGAAACCGTCTCATTGATAAGTTTTAATTGCTTTCGAAGCTTTAGTATTTCTGAACTGTCCATCATACGTAACTTTAAATCTTTACTGAATTTTAGTAGCCAATTACTTAAAATCTTTTAAATCATCATAAGTAACTGATAAATTACATGAGATTTTATACAAATCTTTTTAAATGTAAGATTTTTCTCATTTAATAACTATGAGATTTGTCATAAGTTAATGTTATATAAATTTAAATATAGATTCCATCTTTGTATTAACTTTTTAGGGGCTGCGTATCGTCACATAACAAGAAAGCAAGATAAAATCACAAGAAACTAATTATATGCGATTTAATTAAATTAAAAAAAGTGGCCCGAAAAAGGCCACTTTAATATACTACTTCTTCATTACATTCGCTTACGCCAAATCAAACCGATCAAGGTTCATCACTTTGGTCCAAGCGGCTATGAAATCTTTCACAAACTTCTGCTCAGAATCGGAAGAACCATATACTTCTGCATAGGCACGCAGCTCTGTGTTGGAACCAAAAATAAGATCGGCACGTGTACCTGTCCATTTAATGCTTCCCGTTTTACGGTCACGGCCAGAGAATACGGTTTCGTTATCGGATGCATCCTCCCATTTCACACTCAAATCCAATAGGTTCACAAAGAAATCATTGGTCAACACACCACGGCGATCAGTCCACACCCCATGTCTAGAACCGTTATAGTTGGTATCCAGTACACGCATACCTCCTATTAAGACCGTCATTTCAGGAGCGGTCAATGTCATCAATTGCGCACGATCTACCAATAGCGCCTCTGCGGATGCTTTGAAATCCACATTTTTATAATTTCTAAATCCATCAGCAGATGGCTCCAAGGCCTCAAAAGAGTACACATCTGTTTGTTCCTGAGTAGCATCGGTACGACCAGCAGTAAAACGCACTTCCACTTCGTGTCCTGCATGTCTTGCTGCCTCCTCTATTCCGGCACTACCGCCAAGCACGATTAAATCTGCCATGGATATTTTCTTGTTCCCGGATTGTGCTGCATTGAATTCCTTTTGAATACCTTCTAGTACTGCAAGCACTTTTTTCAGTTCAGCGGGGTTGTTTGCTTCCCAACTACGCTGCGGCTCCAATCGGATACGTGCTCCATTGGCACCACCACGTTTATCTGAATTTCTAAAGGTAGAAGCAGATGCCCAAGCGGTAGAAACCAATTGGGATACCGTTAAACCAGAAGCCAACAAACGTCTCTTAAGTTCAGCTACATCAGCATCGGAAACCAAGTCATGATCAACGGCCGGTATAGGATCTTGCCATATTAATTCTTCCTTAGGAACTTCTGGACCTAAATAGCGGTTTATAGGCCCCATATCCCTATGAGTTAACTTAAACCAAGCGCGGGCAAAAGCATCTTCCAACTCGGCCGGATTCTCATAGAAACGTTTGGATATTTTTAAATAATCAGGGTCAATTTTCAGGGCCATATCGGCATCAGTCATCATCAAATCCTGAACTTTGGTAGCATCTCCAGCGCGTGGTGCTTGCTTAGCGGCAGAAGCTGCTGTTGGTCTCCACTGGTTAGCACCGGCGGGACTTTTGGTAGGCTCCCAATCGTAATCCAGTAATACTTTAAAGTAATCGTGGTCCCATTTGGTTGGGTTCGGCGTCCATGCACCTTCTATACCACTGGTAATGGTATCATCCCCTACACCAGTTCCAAAGGAATTCTTCCAGCCCATGCTTTGCTCTACGATGCTTGCTCCTGCAGGTTCTGCTCCAACATATTTATTTGGATCCGCGGCACCGTGTGCTTTTCCAAAGGTATGTCCACCAGCGGTCAAGGCTACGGTCTCCTCATCGTTCATCGCCATACGGCCAAAGGTCTCTTTCATTAATTTAGCCGTTCCCAAAGGATTGGATTCTCCATTAGGTCCTTCTGGGTTAACATAGATAAGTCCCATGTGGGAGGCTCCTAAGTTTGCCTCTAGCGTATAGTCTCCTTCTGAAAAACGATCATGGTTTCCCATCCATTCTTTCTCGGAACCCCAATAGATATCTTCTTCTGGCTGCCAAATATCTTCACGTCCTCCACCAAAACCAAAGGTCTTAAAGCCCATAGATTCCAAGGCACAGTTTCCTGTTAAGATCATTAGATCTGCCCAGGATAAGTTTTTACCATATTTCTGTTTAATCGGCCACAACAACAAACGTGCTTTATCCAAGTTACCGTTATCCGGCCAGCTATTTAAAGGCGCAAAACGTTGCGAACCGGAACTGGCACCACCACGACCGTCTCCAATACGGTAGGTTCCCGCACTGTGCCAAGCCATACGAATCATAAAAGGGCCGTAGTGCCCGTAATCTGCAGGCCACCAATCTTGAGAAGTAGTCAGGGCCTCAACTATATCTTTCTTTACTTCCGCTAAATCTAACGATTTGAATGCTTCCGCATAATCAAAATCGGGATCCATAGGATTGCTCAAAGAAGAGTTTTGACGCAGTACGTTTAAACGTAGTTGATTTGGCCACCAATCCAAGTTGTTGGTACCACCGCCAGCAGTTTCTTTTTGGGTTCCGCCCAAGTAAGGGCATTTACTAGAGTCGTTCATATCCGCTGTGGTTCCATGCGGATTGTTGTTGTTCGTATCCATTGTTCTGATATTTTTATGCTTTAGACTATAAAGTTATACAATTGTTAGCCTTCTTCGATAGTAAAACGCTTGTTTTGTCCTATTTTACTATCGATAGAACTTATGTATGGAATTATCTTGTATAATAAAAATTGATTTAACAAAAAAACCTGCTGCAAATGGTATGCAACAGGTCATAAAAATAGGGAGTTAAAAATTCGGGGGAGCTATTAAATTTTAGTAATGCTTACTGCTTATAAAATTTAGCACTTCGCTTTCCTTGGTCGTCTTGTATCTGAAGGATATAAAGTCCACCGGCCAAATCGGCAACATTGATTCTTGCATTCTTGGCGGCACCGCTCTTTACCGTAACTCCTGATATACCAGTAATTGCATAGCGCGCCCTATCATTAGTTTCGTCATGTAGGTTGATATACTCCACAGCTGGATTTGGATAGATAGAAAAATTGATTTCAGGCTCCAAACTTAGGGTTTCAAAAGCATCTAAAACACCTACTTCTGTGGTTTCTCCAAGGAAGGGAAATCTATACTTGAGACTATAGTCCGATGCGATGTTCTGAGAACAAAAGGTGCGTATGCGAACTTCATACTCTGAATTAACCTCCAAGCCGCTCAACCTGATGCTGGGCTCAGTAACATAATCCGTTTGCCATGTTTCTTCCTGTGGTTTTTTATATTGTACTTCGTACAGGGCATCAGTAATCGTATTCCATTGTAGCCCGATAGCATTTTCCGTAGCACTCTCCAAAGCTATGGTTTCGGGCGCATCAAGAGTACAATCCGTAAGCGCAGCTCCAGAAACCAAAAGGGAAAAATCCTGTTTTCCGTATGTAAGGATGCCCTTGTGTGTTACTGTGATGGTATAATTGCCTTCGGCCTTGGGTATTTCTATGCGTTCAAAAGGATCTACCCTATTATCGCCTTTTGTAGCAGGGGCATAGGGATTGGCCGCTTTCAATTTCCATGGATAAAAGTCTACCTCATTCTGACTGATACGAATATCCAAATCATTGACCAAAGCGGCAGTGGTATCGTTCAGTTCTCCCCTATTAGTATCATCCGATTCTGGGTCTGTCCAAGAAATCGAGGCAATTAGGTTTTCCAGACCGTTGGCGTTAACGGTCATCGAAAAGGTTTCTCCCTCATCCAAACTCGTTTCTTTTAGTACCGAGCTATAGTCCTTGCTCAATAAAAGTTCCGCAGCCTTTTTGGAATTTATAAGACCCCAACCCATTTGATAATCGGGACCTAAATCAGCAACATCATCTGCCGTATGCAAGGCTAACCCTTTTAGGGTAGCCGCCCGCATATACGTGCCGTACAATTGTTCGTGGTATTGTTGCCATAGTAAAAGTGCGCCTGTAACCCCAGGTGTTGCCATAGAGGTACCCGAGGAAGTGCCATAGCTTTTATTTGTCTGGGAGGCTGTTGAAAAAATAGCAGAACCATCTCCTGCAACATCCGGTTTGATCCTTCCATCATCTACAGGCCCAAAACTACTATAAGCAGAGACCGATGCTTTTTTCAAATCCCCGTTCCGAGCTATTTGGGTATCGGCAGCTGCGACGGTCAGACTATTTTTTGAGAGGGTAAAGCCTAACATCAAATCAAAACCATCCGCAGGACTTCCTGCTATCGGATACTCGTTGTCATTGCGTTTTTGTGCATTCCCGGCAGCATTGACCATTAAATAATATGGTGCGTTGTACATTATTTTATCCCAGTCCTGACTCACTTTTATATAGGCACCAAAATACCAATCCGGTACCCGATCGGTTTTTATCCCATACGAGTGGTTGGAAAGTAATAATCCGTTCGCAGCAGCCTCGGCAACTTCAATTTTATCCCTGGACCAGTCATTGCTTAGTACCTTGGCTTGGTACGCAACCCCTTGTGCCTCTTTTTTGATTCCAGCGGAAATTAAACTTCCAGTAACCATAGTCGCGTGGTTATCTGTTTCTTGGCTACCATCCCCTATTATGGCCCTTATATCATATTCTTGATGTGTGGTCAGTGCCACCCCGGAATCCCATACCCCAACCTGCATTCCGGAACCGTCCAGATTCAAATCTAGCAAACCGTTAGTGTGCAGGGTATTAGCCCGTGAAGCCTGGCTTGCATTATCGGCATAGGTTTCGTAATACAGGGGACTACCATCGGTTCCTATTTCTTGCAAGGCAACTTTTGTACCGTCCTTTTTTACCTCCGTAAGTTTCCAATGATTCACCCTCGCAAGGGCCATAGTTTTCTTTCGGTTTTCCTCAAAATCAAATTCGAGGTCAACATGCATAGCCCCAATTTTGGAAAAATCGTAATCCTTTTTTATACTTTTCTTCAGAGTATCCGACTGTGCGGAAACGCTCCATGTAGCACATAAAAGCAATAGCATAGCACACAAAATAATAGGCAGGAGATTCTTTGGTGGCTGATATTCCATAGCTCAGTAGGTTAATAATTGTAAGATTTGGACTACAATTATATAAACTAAACGAATCTCGGAACCTAAAAATTCAATTTATTCGATGAATTACATAGCCTACAAACACTTCTTGTTGTGAAAGTGCTGTTTTTTGATGTTTGTAGGTTTTTTCTTATTTTTTGAGTGCTTTAAAAACTATCAACTAGGATTGAATTTCATCACTATATATACAGGAAAGTGATCGCTATACCCACCTAAATATTTACTACCTGCATAGGTGCGGTGCGGGTTGCCCTTATATTTACCAATCTTCTCCTTCAAAAAAGATTCGTCAAAAATATTAGCTTTTGAAAAACTATGGGTACCCTTTTCATAATTGAGAAAATTATGGGAGATAAGAATCTGATCAAAAAGGCTCCAGGTATTTTTATAATTGGCGCTACCTCGTTGTTTGGGAAAATGTAATTGCTCCATAGGATTGTACAGCGTCGTATCTTCAAGTAAGCTTTGAATGCTCTTTGAGGTTGGGTCGTCATTAAAATCGCCCATAACCATATAATTAGGATCCTGGTCAGTCTTTGCTATCTCCTTCATTTTTTCTTTTATAACCGTTGCTGCATTAAGCCTTTTATACTCGGTTACATCTCCCCCATCCCTTCTGGATGGCCAGTGGTTTACAAAAACGTGTACGCTATTCTTATTCAAGGTTCCTTTTACATATAGGATATCCCTAGTGGTATCCCGATCTCCATTTAAGTTGTCTACCATTAATGGTAAGGCCTCCGAAGAAATGACCTTAAAATATTTTGGGTTGTACAGCAACGCCGTATCTATACCCCTTTCATCCGGGGATTCATAATGAACATATTTATAATGTACTTTATCCAAGGGTGCCGTTCCTATCAAATCCTCAATCACGGTTTGGTTTTCAACTTCCGAAATTCCAACCAATACAGGAGGATATTTATTTTCCTCTTTGCCAATATCCAAAATGGTACGTGCCAATTTCTTGCGCTTACTCTCGTAACGCTCTACAGTCCACTGCTTAAATCCCGTGGGCGTAAAATCATCGTCCAAAGTGTATTTATTATTCTCGGCATCAAAAAGATTTTCCAGATTATAAAAGGCAATGGTATATAAATGATCTTTGGATTTTCTTTTAAAAAAAGTGAAACGCATAGGTGGTTTTGTTGAGCTGATAAAAATACTAAAATTAGGCTGGGTGCTTTTGCTTAATTTTGCACTTTACATATATATGATAGAAAAGAAAACAGTCGATTACGAAAGAGCGGTCCTTATTGGCATTATTAATAGGGAGCAGAGCGAAGATAAGGTCACAGAATACCTGGACGAGCTAGAATTCCTTACCTATACTGCTGGTGGCGAGGTTATAAAACGATTCGTGCAGCGAATGGATTTACCCAACCCAAAAACCCTTATTGGTAGCGGAAAGCTTTTGGAGGTAGAGGCCTACGTACACGAGAATGACATTGGTTCCGTAATCTTTGACGATGAACTAAGCCCTACCCAGCAGCGGAACATAGAAAAGCAGCTCCGTTGTAAAATCATTGACCGTACCAGCCTCATACTCGATATTTTTGCACAACGGGCACAAACCAGCTATGCGCGTACACAGGTAGAACTGGCGCAGTACGAATACTTGCTCCCAAGACTAACCGGACTATGGACGCACTTGGAGCGCCAAAAAGGGGGAATTGGAATGCGCGGACCTGGAGAAACAGAAATTGAAACGGATAGACGTATCGTCCGTGATCGAATTACCCTTTTAAAGAAAAAGCTGCTTAAGATAGATCGCCAGATGGAAACTCAGCGCGGCAATCGCGGTGCTTTAGTACGTGTTGCCCTAGTCGGTTATACGAACGTGGGCAAGTCTACCCTGATGAACGTAATTAGTAAGAGTGATGTGTTCGCTGAGAATAAGCTGTTTGCAACCCTAGATACTACGGTACGTAAAGTGGTCATAGGCAACCTGCCCTTTCTTTTGAGCGATACCGTAGGATTTATTAGAAAATTACCGACCCAATTGGTAGAAAGCTTTAAAAGTACCTTAGACGAGGTGCGTGAAGCAGATTTGTTGTTACATGTGGTAGATATTTCCCACCCACAGTTTGAAGAGCACATAGCATCGGTGCACAAGATTTTGGACGAAATAAAAAGTTCGGACAAAAAGACCATCATGGTTTTCAACAAAATTGATAGGTACGAGCATGAAACTATCGAAGATGACGATTTGATTACCGAGCGTACTTCGCGCCATTTTACGATTGAAGAATGGAAACGCACCTGGATGGAAAAAGTGGGTGACCGTGCTTTGTTCATCAGTGCCTTGAACAAGGAAAATTTGGACGAATTTAGAAAACGGGTATATGACGAAGTGCGGGACATTCACATAACCCGGTTTCCTTATAACAATTTTCTCTATCCCGAGCATTTGGACGAGTATTAAGTTTTGCCCTTTTACTGAAACAAGTTGAGTAAAAGCGTTTATAACGCAAACTTTAAGTTTAACATAAACTAGCCTAGGCTTTTTCCTTTTAAGAGAGTAATGCATAGGCTATTTTTAAATCTAAGCCACTAAGGACAGAGCGATTTTCGTTTACCACTAGTTTTAAGGTCTGATTTTTGCTTTCCCGCTCAGAATTAAAGTGTCCGTTTCAAATTATTGTAAACCGATTTGTGTAGTTCATCGATCAATTTAAACCGTTGCTATTTTTCACAACATTATAGAATGCCTTCACAACATAAATTGTTCAAAAAATGAAGTGATGACATACCTTTGACATGTGTTTAAGTAATAGTGTTGACCCCAAATCAATAAAAACTTTAACCAAAGTAAAACCCAAATTTTACGATAATGACTTAACCAAAAAAACCCTGCTCTTTTGAGCAGGGTTTTTTGTTTTAGAAGGTTTAGTATGCTATTAATTTAGAAGGCATAGTTAAGACCAAATAGGAAATAGGTCTGTAATGCATTATCTACGTTATCAAACGTAGTTGCCGGGTCAGTAGCTTGTGCAAAATTTAACGCCTCTTGTTTGTTATTTCTTAAACCAAACTCCAATCCAAGACCTATACCGTTCCATAAGGTATAACCAAGAGAATTGATCCAAGTATAGTTGGATAAATCCCCGTTCTCATAGCTCTGGAACATAGAAAAATTTGTCTTAAAGTTTACTTTACCAATTTGTCTGGTGTAATCCGCAAGGATTTTAGCACCCAAAGAAGATTGGAAAACAGCGTCGTTACTACTAAATACAAAGTTGTAGTTTAAAGGATGGATAACTACCACTAAGTCAGCAATAGGTGTCCAAGTAGCACCCACACCTAAATCTAGGTAACCTGGATCGTTGAAATTATCCAAAATGGTAGTTCTGTACTCTCCTAAACCGGAGAAAGCGAACTTTTCGCTGATTTTACGCCCATATAAAGATGAAATGGTAAATACATCTGCCGCTTGTCTAAAACTATCGTCATCTGTATCAATATCGGTATCATCAAATTTTACCCATCCTAGGTTTATATTTCCTGAATTTCTCCAGAAAAATTTTTCTTGGTTCAAATTAGCAAAAGCGTTTACGGTTACACCTATATTACCTGAGGATACATTTGGTGTTCCTTGGGCGTACCAATTATTGAAGCTACTCAGGTTAGCCCCAATAGTACCAAAGGCACCTTTTTTCCATCCAGGAAGTGCATCAATTTGTCCTTGGATGGCATCTGCCCTACCTTGGATAGCTGCAATGGAATCTTTCTTTGTCCCTAGTTGTGATTTAAGTTCCTCTTCTGTTTGAGCGAACCCATAAGCACAGGTAAATACAAGCGCAATAATCAAAAAAATGTTTTTCATGATGTAGTGTTTATTTTTTTAGAAACGCAAAAGTACAAATAGTCACTTTTATGGAACAAATAAATAGGTTTTATTTTCTTTTATACAAAGGCACCGAAGAGCAAGCCTCCCCGTACATAATGGATTTGGCAACGGGCATTAACCTCTCCGTAAGCTGTAAATAAGCGTTTGGAGGTACCGGTTTATGACTACAACCTTTAATAATTACAGGGCTGTCCACATATGGAGACAAGTCTAAATTGGCTATTATATTTTGATATAAATTCGTCTCCAAATCTTCTAAACTACCCTGTACTATCTTTTTCGCATAAGGCTGCAGTTTTGTCGTAACCAACATGTACGCCCAGCCGGGTACAATAGCATCCGTACTGCAAGTAAGAGCTACGAATGCATTGGAATACTGCTCCCAGTTATATTCAGCAAGGAAGTTTCTGAATTCCTTTTCCCTTAGAATAAAACCTTCGTATAACCAATCTTTTAAATCGATTACTTTTCGCTCTCCTTTGGGATAGTAGTCTTCCAGATTAAACGTAACCAGTTTACTCTGGGCTACTTTGTTTATGATTTCGTCTGTCATAGTTATAGCGTTTGAATATAAAGATATCCGTCTTCTCGGAAATGAAATGTACGGCGCATTATAGCATTCCTAGTTCCAATTTAGCCTCATCACTCATTAAATCCTGGGTCCAAGGGGGATCAAAGGTAATTTCTACTTCTGCATCCTTGATCGCGTTCAAGGATTTTACCTTTTCCTCTACTTCAACGGGCAGAGTTTCTGCTACGGGGCAATTGGGTGATGTCAAGGTCATGAGAATCTTTACCTCATTATCCTCGTTTACCAATACATCATATATCAGTCCCAATTCGTAGATATCTACCGGAATTTCCGGGTCATAAATCGTTTTTAAAACCTTTACTATTTTCTCTCCTAGCTCCTCGCTATCGGCTGCTGTGTTTATATCGCTCATGTTTTGCTTAATTGTGTTTGATAGGCTACGGCATATAACTTGATTTGTTTGATCATGCTTACCAAACCGTTGGCCCGGGTTGCGGACAAATGTTCCTTTAATCCTATTTCGTCAATAAATTGGGTGTCTGCCTCAATAATATCCAGTGGTTTTTGATTGCTGAATGCGCGTATTAAAATGGCTATGATTCCTTTGGTAATTATCGCATCGCTATCTGCGGTAAAAACTAACTTATCGGCTTCTAAATCGGCATGTACCCATACCTTGCTTTGGCAACCTTTTATGATATTATCATCGGTTTTATATTCCTCGGCAATCAGCGGGAGGGATTTTCCCAAGTCTATCATATATTCATAGCGCTGCATCCAATCCTCGAACATGGCAAACTCCGCTACGATATCTTCCTGTATCTCTTTAATGTTCATCTTCATAGTTTATACAAAAGTACGATAAGAAACGATGGATTTCAACACTTTAAGAGAATGATAACGGGAAGCTTATACCAACATAGCGGCGGCACGTTTCACCCCTGAAACTAGTACATCAACTTCTTCCTTGGTATTGTAAAAACTAAAACTGGCGCGCACCGTACCCGGTATTTTATAGAAATCCATTATCGGTTGTGCACAATGATGCCCTGTGCGTACCGCAATACCCAATTTATCCAAAATCGTACCGATATCATAAGGATGCACTCCTTTGATATTAAAGGAAATGACCGAGGTTTTCTGCTGTGCGGTACCATAAATTTTGAGTCCGTCTATTTTCAACAGTTCCTCTGTGGCATATTCCAATAGTTCGTGCTCATAGGCAGCAATCGCCTCAAAACCGATCGTATTCATATAATCCAAAGCTGCACCAAAAGCGATGCCGCCGCAAATGTTAGGCGTTCCTGCCTCGAATTTATGTGGTAAGCCTGCATAGGTCGTCTTTTCAAAAGTTACCTCGGCAATCATTTCACCACCACCTTGATAGGGCGGTAGTTTGTTCAACCAATCCTCTTTTCCATAGAGCATTCCTACTCCTGTAGGACCACATATCTTATGGGCAGAAACGGTATAAAAGTCAACATCCAAGGCTTGAACATCTGCAATTAAATGGGGAGCGGCCTGGGCGCCATCTATCAACACGGCTGCACCTACTTTATGCGCTTTCTCAATGATTTCCGCAACGGGGTTAATGGTTCCCAAAGCATTGGAAATATGGTTGCAGAAGACCAACTTTGTTTTATTAGAAAGCAAAGTATCGTACACATCCATCAACAATTCTCCTTCTTGGTTCATAGGGATGACCTTTAAAGTTGCTCCGGTGCGGTTGCAAAGCATTTGCCATGGCACAATGTTGGAATGGTGCTCCATGGCGGAAACCAAGACCTCGTCTCCTTTTTTAATAAAGGAAGAAAAACCATTGGCCACGATATTTATACTGTGCGTAGTGCCCGAGGTATAGATAATCTCATAAACATGCTTCGCATTAAAATGCTTCTGGATTTTCTGACGTGCCTGCTCATACTTATCCGTTGCCTCTTGGGAAAGTGCATGCACCCCTCTATGGATATTCGCATTGTAATTGGAGTAATAATCCACAATCACATCTATGACCTGTTGTGGGGTTTGTGAGGTAGCAGCATTATCCAGATACACCAAGGGTTTTCCGTTTACCTCTCGTTTTAAAATGGGGAAGTCTTTTCGGATTTTTTGTACGTCGAACATAACAAATATATTGTTGTACAAAGATACCGAGTATGGCTTACAAATAGGAAGTATTAGCTCAGAATTGATGTTGGTATTAGTTAGAAATGGAAAACAAAACCTAAAACTATTATTTAAAACAATGTATAGCCTAAAATAACTGAAAAATTAGTGTAAATAGCTTCCCTAAAAACGTCCTTTGTCAAAAATCGATTTAGACCATAATTTAATTCGACACTATATTTGTCCTTAAATTTATACCCTGCGCCTAATGCAATGTTACTACTATTTAACAAAGGATAGGTGAAACCACCTGTATAGTCTATTCGTGAATTTCCACTAAACCCAGCTACATAAGTTGCGTTCATGAAAATTTTAGAACTGGCGTTTAAGAACATATAATGTCTTGCTCCTAAAGAAATTTCTATAGTTCGGTAATTTACATCTCCAATAACTCTATCATCGGCTCTTATGGATTGCTTAATTGTATAATATTGGTATGATGGCTCTGCTATAATAGCCCACTTATTTTTATTAAAAGGCATGAGAACCTCAAACTCTACTCCAAATCGAATACTCCACTGAGCATCGTATTCCGTACTTTGACCATTGCCACCTGGGCTTTGAAATGTCAATGAAGAATTTTTAAGGCCAGGTCGTAGAGTGAAATTAAAAAAATCTTTTCTTTCCTTACTGGAAAAATACTTGTCGCCTGACCTATTTGAAGCAAAAGTTTTTTCAAACAGCATCATAAGTTTTTCTTGTTGGTAGTCCAACTTTTCTATTTCTCCTTTACTTACTCCGAACTTGGTCAAAGCATTTAACAGTTGTTGCTTGTACTGATTATTTTCCGCTATCTTTTCACCTTCCTTTATATAACGTTTGTAGCGCAACAGTTGAATATCAGAAGTATTTGTGGCAAAAAAATAATTGCGCTTTCCAGCTTCTTCATATACGTATAAACTTGCTTCACCCTCTATCAATGCCTTTAAAAACAAAGTTTCTTCCTTAGTGTTGAGCTTTCTGACTAAAGTAAGCCTGTCTATTTCATCACTAGTCCTATCTAACATTACGGTCGCCCTAACATATTTTAAGACCTCACCAACACCGAATTCACTAACTGTGGTTACATCGGCGCTTTTTACGTCCGTCACTTCAGTTAGCTTATAACTGAACCTTGAAGGATTCTTCATCCAATCGACATTGCGAATTAAACAATTCGTTCTGTTGCCTTCATTATCAACAAAATAGCCCTTCTCATAAGAAATCTGGGCCTTTGCAAAGAAAACAAAGAGTGAAGCAAAAAGAAATAACCAGCATTTTGTCATTTTCGTTGTGAATCTTCGGTTGGCTGCGCAGTAAGGGGTAAGCTCCATATCGTTAGTTTTAAAAATTTGGTGAGTGAATTTAAAGTTGTTCAAAAAAATCAATTTTGTAGTTGCTTCTTTCAAATGGAAGTAAAAAAAAGTTATTGTATAACAAAGGTAAATCACTAACATTACCTTTTTAGAATTGCGACCGACTCTCTAGAAAAGTTTTTGCCAACATTGTTTTCTTTTCTTAATATATCATATCATAAATAGATTATGATATGATATGGACAATGTAGCTTAAAGTAAACATTAAAGTCATAGCCGACCCTCAGGTAATTGTACTAACGATTATAATTGGAATAATAATCCACGATAACATCTATGACCTGTTGTGGGGTTTGTGAGGTAGCAGCATTATCCAGATACACCAAGGGTTTTCCGTTTACCTCTCGTTTTAAAATGGGGAAATCCTGTCTTATTTTAGTTACATCAAACATAGCAATTCCTTTGGGTTACAAAGATACTTACTGTAGGTTTAACTACGGTATTTTCTTGGTATTGATTATAAATTTGAACCTTTCATTATACTGCTAGGATTACGGGTAATCAGGCAAAGATTATCGGGTATGGATTCGAAAGATCTCAAAGGTTTATGAAACCCCTTTGGGATCTCGCTCTAAAAACAAACAACTGTTTTAGTAGTACATGAATTTTAAAGCCTACTTCCTGCATACTTAACTAAAACATATAATTCATGGACAACTGAATGGCAGCGTTGTAGTTTTGTGCGCCTGCCAAGGCATTGAGCCGGTTTCTTAGTCCGATATAAAATCTTGGGGAGACCGATAAGTTGTCGATCAGTTTCACGCCAAGACCTACAGCCGCACCGTAATCCAACTGAAACTCCCCGGAAATGGAAGATCTTCTATCAGCATTTGTATTGCCTGACTGATCCAAGTCCTTGATTCTAGTTACCTGGTTGAGCAAAAACCCGAACTGCGGACCAAATTCTACATCGAATTTGTCATTTAAAGCAAATTTTCCCAAGATAGGAACAGTAATAAAATTCAATTGCACGTTAGTCCTAAGGTCGTTACCGTCAGCGACCACTCCGCCATTTTGGATTTCCGCCAAATCTGTACTAAACTGAAAGCCTTGGGAGGAATATAATAACTCGGGTTGTAGCTTGAATTTATCGGAGAAATCGATTTCCAAAAAAATACCGCCATGAGCGGAAAACCGAAATTTTAAACCTTGAGTTAAGTCACCTACTATAGAAGAATAATTTGCACCAGCTTTCACGCCAAATCGGGTTTCCTGAGCGCTTACCGCCTGACATAAAAACATAAAAAGAGCCGTTACTAAAACGGCTCTTTTATATGTAGTGGTATTGTAAATCATGTCTCTATAAATCAAACCCTAAACTAACACCCAACTTGTTGGCTATCAATTTATTGATTCTTGCCTTCACTTCGGGAATGCTAACACTCTCTAGAACATTATTCGCAAAAGCGTACATTAACAAGGCACGCGCCTCTTTCTTAGGAATTCCTCTCGATTGCATATAAAACAAGGCATCTTCATCCAATTGACCAATAGTACACCCGTGGGAACATTTTACGTCATCGGCAAAAATCTCCAATTGGGGTTTGGTATTGATGGTGGCCTTATCGCTGATCAAAATATTGTTGTTCTTTTGAAATGCATTGGTTTTCTGGGCAATCTTATCTACGATGATTTTCCCATTGAAAACTCCAGTTGAACTGTCGCCATAAATCCCCTTGTAATCTTGATGGCTCTCACAGTTGGGTTGAATATGATGTACCAAGGTGTGGTGGTCTACGTGTTGTTTTTCGCCCAAAATCGTAACTCCCTTCATAGTAGAATCCATATACTCCCCATTCTGATAGAAGTTAAGGTTATTACGTGTCAACTTTCCTCCAAAAGAAAAGGTATGGACTTTTACGTGACTCTTGCTTTTTTGATCTACATAGGTGTTGTCTATCAATGATGCATTTTCGGTATCGTTCTGAATTTTGTAGTAATCTACTATCGCGTTCTCAGCGGCAAATATTTCCGTTACAGAATTGGTAAGAACATTATTGGTGGTTAAGCTTTGATGGCGTTCTATAATCTGAACCTCTGCATTCTCCTCAACAATGATAAGGTTCCTAGGCTGTAACATCAAGGATGCCTCGTTACCGGTTGCAAAATGAAGGATTTCCACCGGTTTCTTGGGCATTTTGTTCTTAGGTATATAAATATATGCACCTTCCCTACTAAATGCCGTATTTAATGTGGTCAAGGATTCTTCTTTTGATGCCACTTTATTAAAGTACACGTCCACAATCTGCTTGTACATGGGTTTGGTCAAAGCCGAACTCATGAGACAGATATCTACCCCATCGTGTGTGGTTTCCGAAAGATGGGAGCTGTATACGCCATCAATAAATACCACTTTATATGTATCTATTTCGTGGATAAAATACTTTTTTACGTCCTTATACTCAATCGTATTATGCTGTTTTGGAAAAATACTGAAATCTATCTTTTGCAAGCTATTCAACGAAGTGTATTTCCAAGCCTCCTCTTTCTTGGAAGGAAAACCTTTGTGCTCAAAATTCTTTATCGCCTCCATACGAACATCGTGAACCGGATGCTCCACATCCACGTTGTTCTCGAATGCCATAAAGGAAGAAATTAATTTGTCTTTTAAATCCATACTGTTTCAGTTGGCAGTTGGGAGTAGCAGTTGGCAGTTTCTAACCGCTTCCTACTATAACCTACTATAATTCATGTTATTACTTATCAATATCTCTAACCAGTCTTAGAAAGTCAGTTTCAGTTAACAGCTTTCAACTGCATAACGCAACTGCTTACTGCGGACTAAACAGTAGCTTCTTCCTTCAACCAATCGTATCCTTTTTCTTCCAGTTCCAAAGCCAATTCCTTGGTGCCGGATTTTACGATTTTTCCGTTGTGGATAACGTGTACAAAATCGGGTACGATATAATCCAACAATCTTTGGTAGTGGGTAATTACGATTACCGCATTGTCCTTGTTCTTAAGTTTATTTACCCCATTGGCAACAATACGAAGTGCATCAATATCCAGTCCAGAATCCGTTTCATCCAAAATCGCCACTTTGGGTTCTAGCATAGCCATTTGGAATATTTCATTACGCTTCTTTTCACCCCCCGAAAATCCTTGATTTAAGGAACGGGACAAAAATTTACGGTCTATTTCCAACAATTCCGATTTCTCACGGATCAACTTCAACATCTCGTTAGCGGGCATATCTTCCATCCCTTTTGCTTTTCTAGTCTCATTGATTGCGGTTTTCATGAAGTTGGTTACGGAAACCCCAGGGATTTCAACCGGATATTGAAACGAAAGAAACACCCCTTTGTGCGCTCTTTCCTCCGGTGATACGTCTTCAAGGTCTTCTCCCTCCAAACTAACCGAACCTTTGGTCACCTCAAATTCCTCTTTCCCGGCAATTACGGATGCCAAGGTACTTTTACCGGAACCGTTAGGACCCATTATAGCATGAACCTCACCGGCATTTACCTTTAAGTTTATCCCTTTTAAAATTTCTTTATCCTCTACTTGTGCGTGTAAATCCTTAATTATCAACATGATGTTCTACTTTAAATATTCAGGTGCCTTAGGCATTTTGTTAAAATCTTCTTTTTGATGTTGTAAATACACTTTTGCATTTTTCTCTTTGGCAAAAGCTTCAAAAGCATCCATACTGGTTAGAGTCTGGGCTACGTCATAATTAAAACTAGGAACTCTTTTGTATTCCCTGTTTTCATACAAATGATACAAATCTCCCGTAAGCAAAAGCGGTCCGTGATCGGCAAGGTCCAAGTACAATACTTGGTGTCCGGGTGTATGTCCGGGCATGGATTTGATAATTACCGTTCCATCACCGAACACATCGTAATCCCCATTTAACTGCTTTACATTTTTAAGCTCTTTGATGGCTTCGTACAAACCCGCATTTTCACCATTTTTAATTTCATCGCTGGTTATCATGCCATATTCCGCCTCTTGAACCAACCAGGTGGACTCATGCATAACGTTGGCATGGCCACTATGGTCAAAATGGGTGTGGGAGAGCGCTATAAAATCTATATCCTTTGGCGTCATTCCAATTTGTTTCAATTGGCTTATGACAGAATCTTGCCGCGATACCGAAAAAGCTCCCGGTGGTGGCGTAAATGGTTCTGGCATACCAACTAACATTTCCGGCAAACCGGCATCCCACATCAAATTTCCTTTTGGGTGCATAATCACGTAAAAGGGATCGGCAAATTCCTTGGTCTGACCTTGATATGTGGTGTCTTGGGAAAAAAGCTCCAGGTTGTTTACCCCAACCGTGCCCCCGCTAAAGGTGTAGAGTTTTATCTTGGGTTTTAGAACGGCCTCGGCAACCGGTTCAACAGCTGTGTCTGTATTTTCCTTTTTAGCTTCTTTGCAGGAGAAAGCCATTACTGCAATCAATCCTATGTATAGTACTTTTTTCATTTTTGTTTTAAACTAGTTTGGCAAACCATCTTAACTTGTCCTTCGACTTCGCTCAGGACGAAACATTAACAACCTTCAACACCTTTCAGAATGACAATTTATTCCCACTTTGGGGGATAGGGGTCTTTATTACCCTACAGATCCTTCCAGACTTATTTCCAATAATTTTTGCGCTTCCACTGCAAATTCCATTGGTAACTTGTTCAATACTTCCTTACTAAAACCGTTAACGATCAAGGCAATGGCTTTTTCGGTATCTATGCCCCTTTGGTTACAGTAGAAAATTTGGTCCTCGCCAATTTTACTGGTAGTTGCCTCGTGTTCTACCTGCGCCGTTTTGTTTTTTGCTTCGATATATGGAAATGTATGTGCCCCGCATTCGTTGCCCATTAATAAAGAATCACATTGCGAAAAGTTTCTAGCGTTCTCTGCCCTGGAACTGATGTGCACCAATCCCCTGTAGCTGTTTTGTGATTTTCCGGCTGATATTCCCTTGGATATGATCGTACTCCTGGTGTTTTTTCCTAAGTGAATCATTTTGGTACCCGTATCCGCTTGCTGATAGTTATTGGTTACGGCAATCGAATAGAACTCTCCAATGGAATTATCACCTTTTAGCACACAAGAAGGATATTTCCAAGTAACTGCTGAACCTGTTTCTACTTGAGTCCATGAGATTTTGGAACGATTTTCACAAAGTCCTCTTTTCGTAACAAAATTGTAAACTCCGCCTTTACCTTCCTTATTTCCAGGATACCAGTTCTGTACAGTCGAGTATTTGATTTCAGCGTCGTCCAAGGCTATAAGCTCTACAACAGCGGCATGCAATTGATTTTCATCTCGTGATGGCGCCGTACAACCCTCTAAATAACTTACGTAGCTACTCTCGTCAGCTATAACCAAGGTACGCTCAAACTGTCCCGTACCTCCCTCGTTAATTCTAAAATACGTAGAAAGCTCCATTGGGCAACGGACTCCCTTTGGGATGTAACAAAAAGAACCATCTGTAAAAACAGCGGAATTCAATGCTGCGTAGAAGTTGTCCTTTTTAGGGATTACCGTACCCATATATTTTTGAACCAAATCCGGGTGTTTTTGAATCGCTTCTGAGATAGGCATAAAAATAATTCCCTTTTCTGCGAGTGTTTTCTGAAATGTAGTGGCTACAGAAACAGAATCTACTACGATATCTACCGCCACGTTCTGCAATTTTTTTTGCTCATCTACGGATATACCCAGCTTACGGTACATCTCCAACAGTTCTGGGTCTACATCGTCCAAGCTTTTGTTCGGGTCCGGGGGTTTTGGTGCGGAATAATAGCTGATCGCTTGGAAATCAGGTTTTTCGTAACGGACGTTTGCCCATTCCGGTTCTTCCATTTGCTCCCAAATACGATAGGCATCTATGCGCCACTCCGTCATCCATTCCGGCTCGTTTTTCTTTTTGGAAATAGCCCTCACAATATCCTCGTTCAAGCCCTTTGGAAAAGTTTCCGACTTTAGGTCTGTGTAAAACCCGTACTCATACTCCTTTGTTTCCAGCTCTTTCTTTAATTCCTCTTCCGTATATGCCATAAGCCCCCTTTTATCCCCCAAAGGGAGAATTTGTTCTTATTATAATTTATTACTTCACAATCTTAAATCTCATCTATTTAGAATCCTAAAAGCTCTCAATCTAACCACTATTAAGGTCTACAACGAAAAACTCTCCCCGCAACCGCAGGTACGTTGGGCATTGGGATTGTTAAAAACAAATCCCTTGCCGTTCAAGCCTCCCGAGTACTCCAAAACTGTACCCACTAAATATAAAAAACTCTTTTTATCTACTACGATACGTACATTGTTGTCTTCGAAAAGTTTATCGCTCTCTTGGACTTTGTTGTCAAAATCCAGTTCGTAGGACAAGCCGCTGCATCCGCCGCTTTTTACGCCTACACGAACATAATCCTTGGCTGCATCAAAGCCACCCTCTGTCATGAGGTCTATGACTTTCTTTTTTGCCGTTTCAGATACTTGAATCATCTCTTAATTGGATTTGGTCTAAATAGTTTACAAATATATGTGATAAGTCCCGCTATTCCATAAAACCTAACATTTTTATAACATATAACTGCATAGGGTTTTTTTATGGATGGTATCGGCAGTCCCCTTACCTCACTTTAATCATCACAATATCCGATTTTCCTTTGGATACCACACCTTCTACATCGCTGCTTGCCATTTTCCCTACCAGAACAATACTGCCGTCCGGATGATCTACGACATCAAAGCCAAAATCAAACCCCGAACCGCCAAACGATTTTTGCCATACAAGGTTTCCACTAGCATCCGTTTTTATCAACCAAATATCATTTTCGCCATAATTAGCAGTCGTATCCTTGTTGGTACTTTTGGAATTTCCGACTATAAAATAGCCTCCATTTTTACTTGCAATGACTGCTTGTGCAGCGTCGAATCCAGAACCGCCGTAGGTATGTTCCCAAATCATTTTCCCGTCTTTATCGACCTTTACCAACCAAATGTCGGATTCTCCGTTGGTTTTGGCTATATCGCCATCCGTGCTAAAGGTATTTCCCGTGATGACATAGCCACCGTCCAAGGTTTTAGAGATATCATAGGAAATCTCTATTCCGGAGCCACCGAAGGAACGCTCCCACAGCAGGTTTCCATTACTATCTATCTTTACCATCCAAAAATCATAACTACCTTGGGTACTGCTGATATCAAAGTCATTGCTCTCAGAAAACCCTGTCATTACAAAACCACCGTCATCCGATTGCACTACGGCATGTGCCCTGTCATTGTTGGTACCTCCAAAGTAGCCTCGCCATTGTAATGCTCCGGTAGCATCGATTTTAGTGCCCCAAAATTCCCCGACCCCATGTCTGGTCAATGAACCATGCTTTTCAGTAAGACCGTCCGCCCTCGCCGATGTAATGTCTAAAAAACCAGTAAAAAACAAACCACTATCTAGTGTCTCTATAATGTCATACGAATGGTCATGCCCAGAAAATCCAAAACTCTTTTCCCATTGCAATTCGCCTTGGGCATCGACCTTTATGACCCAATTATCATGAAATCCATTATTTACGGAACCATCGCCGTCATCGCTCATGGCATAACCGGTCAAGGCAAAACCACCATCTTGGGTCTGTACCAAACTTTGCCCTCGATCATCCTTGCTACCGCCATAGGTTTTGTTCCATTGAAGATTTCCTTCGGCATCAAACTTTAACAACCAGTAATCGTTTACGGGAATCGATTTGTTTTGAATATCTCCGTCTGTACTATTCGTAAATCCTAGTACCGCATAACCGCCATCT
Source organism: uncultured Maribacter sp. (assembly GCA_964353165.1). GTDB lineage: Bacteria > Bacteroidota > Bacteroidia > Flavobacteriales > Flavobacteriaceae > Maribacter. The sequence continues at coordinate 7,098 of CAYGUY010000012.1, read as the reverse complement.
AGTGTGCTTATAATCGCTTGTGCAGTTTCCTCCCCGGTACCGCCAAATGTTTTTATCCATGCCACTTCCCCCAAAAATGTATTTTGACCAAGATCCGGCATGCCCAACTCATCTTCCTTTTCACAGGAAAAAAAGAAAAATCCGATTATAAAAAGTAAAATATATCGCATAGCTTACTCCGATTTTTTGACTATAAATAATCCACGATTGATATCGCTTATGAGAATTTTGCCGCTTTCAAAAAAGGGATATACGCTCCAAACACCGTCAAACTGGGTGTTATCGTTTGCTGGAAAAGTGTCAAAAAAACCACTTTCGGAAATAGACCTGTCCGCTATTCCAGAAATATCCAAAACACGGACTCCTGCCGTGTAATTGGCAAGAAAAAATGCATCGCCTACCACATAACCGTTGTGGTCAATAGCGCTTGTTGGTCCCAAATACGTATCGTGTAAAACGGGATTGTCCAAGTCTGTCATGTCGAATATTAAGGTTCGGGAGCTAAATCCGGAGTTGATCTCATCCAGTTCATCGCCAAGGATAAAATAACGCTGATCCTCTGTAAACCAACCCTGGTGCGTATACCCAATAAAAGGATATTGTAGTGTAGCAATGGTAACTGGGGTATTTTTCTGGGAAATATCTACAATTGCCACCTCATTTTCATTGGCGCCTATAAAGATTTCCGCGCCGCTGTAATCGGCATCCGGACCTGTATAGCTTACGACCTGCGCATCATGCGTATAACCATTTACTCCCCAACCGCCTGCTGCTATGGGTACTGCTGGATTACCTAAATCCAAAAAATGAACCCCTCCGTTAAATTCGTCATTACGATTCGTACCTACCGGATAGGCAAAACCCGTTTCCTCGTTGATGACAATGTTGTGGGCATTTCCTATGGCATCGTACCTAAAATCGGACGAAAATACGGCTGGCGGATTGCTTACATTACGCAATTTGGTTAGATCAAACACTTGAACCCCATGGTTATTTGCCTCGGCAACAATGTAAGCGAAATCCTGATAAACCTTAATATCCCGCCAAGGACTAGCAGTTGTAGCCGTGGGTAATTTTCCCAAGTATGTTAAACTTTCTGTATCGGATATATCGATAAAAGCGGTACCATCATCAAGACCCATCAAGGCATATTCTTTTCCGGTGATGGCATCGGTCCATCCCCAAATATCGTTTCCTGAATCGCTATCAAATTCCTGTAAAGAAATCCTGCCGAGCAAATCGTATCCATCACAAGGGTATTCCCCTGCCATACCATTCTCACAGGGCAAAAAGGTAGTAGATGAATCCATACCTTCTTCATCTATGATGGATGCACTATCGTTAGCGGAAGATGCATCGTCACCGTTAGAACAAGAAAATAGTAGAGAAATAAGAATATAAGTTTGAATAACTTTTTTCATATCATTTTATTTGTCATCTGCTTCTTGTAAAAATATGAAATACAGCGACAGAAGTATCAAATATCCAATAACTTCGTTACGAGATTACAAATAATTTAATTATATTCAACTTTCTTTTTAATTTCTACAACAAGCACTATATAATTATGGTAAAAAAACCTTCAATTCTTAAGAACGAATCAAGAAGATCGTTCGTGAAAAAATCGACTATTGCTGCTGCTGGATTTATGATCGTACCTAGACACGTCCTGGGCGGACAGGGCTATGTAGCACCGAGTGACAAACTAAACATCGCCGGTATTGGTGCGGGCGGCAAAGGAAAAAGTGACTTGTCCTCTTTTGCGGAAAGTCCAAATGTGAACATTGTCTCACTTTGTGATGTAGACGATCGCCAATCAATTGATTCTAGAAAGGCATATCCGAAAGCAAGCTATTATCACGATTTTAGAGAAATGTTGGAGAAGGAAGGAAACAATATTGATGCCGTTTCCGTATCTACCCCAGACCACAACCATGCTGTTGCCGCTTACCAAGCAATGTCCATGGGAAAACATGTTTATGTGCAAAAGCCGTTGACCCACGATATTTGGGAGGCCCGTATGCTTACAGAAGCAGCGAAAAAGTTTAAAGTGGTTACCCAAATGGGAAATCAAGGAGGATCAGGTGATGGAGTTCGTAAAATGAAGGAGATTTACGATACTGGCATCATTGGGGATGTACATACTGTAAAATGTTGGACCAACCGTGCTATATGGCCTCAGGCATTGCAAACACCGGCTAAAAAGGATAAAATTCCTAAAGGGCTCAATTGGGACCTTTGGTTGGGAACTGCAGAAAAGAGAGATTACAATAATGCCTACCTTCCTTTCGACTGGAGAGGATGGTCGGATTTTGGAACAGGTGCCCTAGGCGATATGGCCTGCCATATAATGGATCCAGTTTACCGAATATTACCAATCTTATACCCAGATACCTTTGAATGCAGTATTTCCGATTCGTTTAGTGGCAACTTTGCATATAGGGATTACCCAAAAAGTTTCCCGAGTTCAAGTAAGATACATCTCAGCTACCCGAGAACTGACGGTAACGGAAAAATAAAGGTAACTTGGATGGATGGTGGACTATTACCTGAAAGACCTGAAGAACTTGGAGATGATGAGGCATTAGGAAACTGGGATGGTGGAGTTTTGTTCATTGGAAATAAAGGAAAATTATTGGCAGATTGTTATGGCGCCAATCCTAGACTACTACCACTAAGCCTTAACGAACAGTTTGAAGTTGAAGAAACTATCGCCCGTGTACCAGAAGGTCATTACTTGCAATGGGTTAACGCATGTATGGCAGGATATGGAAACGCAGAGACCAGTTCTTCTTTCGATTATGCTGGACCATTTACAGAAAGTATCCTTATCGGAAACTTGGCGCTAAAAGCGTATTTTGAAGTAGACCCTAGTGTAGAGAACCAAAGTTTCTGGGGTGGAGGAAAACAGTATCATGGTAGAAAACGTTTACAATGGGATGCGGAAAACATGAAAGTGACAAATTTCGAGCCTGCTAACAAATATGTAAAACGTACGTACAGTAATGGTTACTCACTAGGATAATAATACATTTAACAAGAATTAATTAAAACCGAAGTATCGTACTTCGGTTTTTTTATGTCCGACAATTTGCCGTAACTGCGTACTTTTGTAGCATGCTAGAAAACAAGAATAAGGAACTTACCTCATTGGAGAAATTAGGTGAATTTGGACTTATAGACCATTTGACCAAAGATTTCGGGGTTACCCATAAATCAACATTGAAAGGAATTGGGGATGATGCCGCAGTACTTGACTTTACTGATAAGAAAACAGTAATGACCACCGATTTACTTATTGAAGGCGTACATTTTGACCTTAGCTATATGCCCCTGAAACATTTAGGTTATAAGTCGGTCATGGTTAATTTGAGCGACGTATATGCAATGAACGCTACCGCTACACAAATTACCTTATCCATTGCAGTTTCCAATCGGTTTCCACTAGAAGCCTTGGAAGAATTATATGCTGGTATTGCAACGGCTTGTAAAGCATTTGGGGTAGATTTGGTTGGTGGCGATACCACTTCGTCCAAGACAGGATTAATAATAAGCATTACAGCGATTGGCCAAGTAGATCAGGATAAAATCACATATCGCTCGGGAGCAAAACCAAACGACTTATTAGTCGTTAGCGGAGATTTAGGAGGTGCCTATATGGGGTTACAAGTGTTAGAACGTGAAAAAGAAGTTTTTAAAGTTAATCCGAACAGCCAACCAGATCTTGAACCGTACTCTTATATCGTAGAACGCCAACTAAAGCCGGAGGCAAGAAAGGATATTATTGCTTTGCTTGAACAATTGGACGTGCAGCCTACATCAATGATTGATATTAGTGACGGTCTCTCCTCAGAGATATTACACCTTTGTAAAAACAGCAAGGTTGGTTGTAATTTATTCGAGGATAAAATTCCCTTAGATCCCACAGTGATTTCTAGTTGTGAAGAATTTCAGGTAGATAGCACCATGATCGCTTTGAGCGGTGGGGAGGATTATGAATTGTTGTTTACTGTGGATCAATCCGATTTTCCGAAAATTAAAGGAAATCCAAGTTTGACTATCATTGGGCATATGACCCAAGCATCGGAAGGTACTCACTTGGTTACAAGAGCCGAAACAAAGATTCCGCTAACGGCACAGGGCTGGAATTCGTTTGAAAGTGACTAAACAAAAAATTCCCGAAAACAAGGGCAATCTCTACTTATCCGTTGTGGGGCGTTACGACAGTTAAGATGAAAGCTGCTTCCTTAATTCGCGGGAATAACCATTAAACTCCTTCACCGGCCATGGGAACGGAGTTTATGTATATTAGACGTCAGGGATATTACGCTACTTGTTGTGCAGCATGATGTCTTCTCTGGTAAATATGTTCTAAAGTCCTGTTTATATCCTGAAGTTCAGGTGTTAGGATAGAAAGGTTACCACTTACATCTGTAGTCACTTGCTTTTGACAGTGAATACATTTGTATTCTTTGATGTGGGAAGTTACTTTTTTAGAGATAGCGTAGTGATGGCCAAAAATATTACAGAATATTTTTTTCATTTGGTAGGATTTTAAATAGCATCGGTACGATTTGGGAATCTTTATTATGCTTTGATCAATATTTAGTTTTTAGGATAAACCCAATGGTTAATTGGTAAGTATCTGATATTTTGGCTCAAGATATATTATTTTAATCATCTGAACCATAATTTGTTGTGATGTGTGCTATTCCTGTTGTCAACTTCCAAAATCTATAGGTGTGCTATTTTACAAGGCACTCTTTACTATATTTAAATTATCTTTCGCCTTAGCTAATTAATATGTTTTCCACCAAAAAAATACTAGTCACGGCCTTTGCTCTTTTCTCTTTATTCTTTGGAGCCGGCAATCTTATACTACCACCACTCTTAGGGTTTAAGTCGGGTAATGTTTGGTGGTTAGTTGCCTTAGGGTTTTGTGTTTCTGCCGTACTTGTTCCAATATTGGGAATTCTGGCCCATGCAAAGCTCCAGGGAACTATTTTTGACTTTGGTAAAAAGGTATCCCCAACCTTTAGTTTAATCTATTCATTTATCATTTATGCCGTTTCCATTAGCTTACCATCACCTAGAACGGCATCGGTCACACATGAAATGGCCATACAGCCTTTTTTTGATAGCCCCTCTTGGCTCACAAGTGTTGTCTATTTTAGCTTGGTGTTTGTTTTTGTAATTAATAGATCTAAGATCCTGAATATCGTAGGTAAGCTATTGACTCCCGCTATCATTATCATACTGCTTCTATTAATTAGTAATATATTATTTTCTTTCCCATTTGATTTTTCTGAAATGAACATTCAAAGTCCATTTACAGATGGTATTTTGGAGGGCTACCAAACATTTGATGCCATTGGTGCCGTGGTTGTAGGTGGAGTCATTATCATATCCATTAATATAGAAAATACAGAAGCTTCCTATACCGATAAGAAAGCGCTTATTCGCAAGGCGGGCTGGTTCGCGGGATTAGGCCTTTTCCTTATTTATGCTGGATTGATTTTTTCCGGCAGTATAATGCACGACTCATTTAATGCAGCGGTGACAAGAACCGAATTGCTCAGTGGAATGGCTATCATGAGTTTAGGGACCATTGGAAATCTAGGGCTGAGCATTTTGGTAAGTTTAGCTTGTTTTACGACGGCAGTGGGTATTGTAACGGGTACTTCGGATTTTGTACGAGCTCAATGTAAAGGCTCTAATATGGCTTATATGCTAACAACTGTTGTAGGATGTATACTAGGCGTAGTTATGGGGCAGTTTGATGTTGGATACATTATCGCTGTAGCTTTACCTGCACTGATGTTCATATATCCCATTACTATTGTCCTAATTCTGTTGAATGTGGTTCCTGAGAAATACGGTTCCGCTGGCGTCTTCAAGGCAGTTGTACTTACCACTATGATTTTTAGTATCCCTGACTTTTTGGGTTCTGTTGGATTAACGGAAAAATTAGGAGTCATACAAGAATTTATTCCTTTAAGTACGTATAGTATGGGTTGGGTTTTACCAGCTTTTATTGTATTTGGATTGGGGAATATTTTTAGTAGGAAAACCACTAATGGCAAATAGGTGCCAATAGCCACCCCAATCTCATAGCCGCTATCCGGAGCTTCATCCATCTTCTTTTCAATGGCGGCAACATCCTGTACTATCATGAGTAACGACATAAGACTAAAATTTAAGTTCAATACTTATAGGACAATGGTCGCTTCCCATGACCTCATCATGGATTTCGGCGGATGTTACTTTGGGCCAAAGCGATTTGCTGACCAAAAAATAATCCAAACGCCAACCAACGTTTCGCGAGCGTGCCCCGCCGCGCATGCTCCAAAAGGTATACTTATCGAAAGTGGTAGGGTATTTTGCCCTAAAACTATCTACCAGATCAAGCTCTTTTATCATAGTATCCAGACCATCGATTTCCACCTGTGTAAACCCGGAGGTTTTGTTGTAGTTAGATTTAGGGTTGGCCAAATCGTTTTCGGTATGGGCCACGTTAAAATCCCCAGTAATTATCAAAGGCTTGCTTTCCGAGAGCTTTTTTAAATAGGCTGTAAAATCCTTATCCCATTGTTGTCTGTAATCCAGACGTTTTAATCCGCTGCCACTATTAGGTACGTAAACATTTACAAAATGAAAATGCTCATACTCCGCATGGGTTATACGGCCTTCCGCGTCGTGTTCTTTCTTGCCCATATCCACTGTAAAAGACAAAGGTTTTTCTTTAGATAATATGGCAGTCCCGGAATACCCTTTGCGTTCTGCGCTATTGGAATGCAGCTCGTAACCATCAAGTCCTTCTAAAGCCTCGGCCACCTGATCGTCCTGTGCCTTGGTTTCCTGCACACAGAAAACATCGGCATCAAAATCGGACACCACATCCGTAAAACCTTTTTTTACCGAGGCGCGGATTCCGTTTACGTTCCAAGAGACTAGTTTCATATGACTTGTTTTATTAATGAAATTTTTTGTGAAAGCTTTGAACCAAACTAAAGGCTCATATATATTTTGATTGCTTTGTATTAAAACGGAGGGGGGCTGTGAGCCCATTCGACTATTACACCCGAGTAAGAGTTCCCC
>CAYGUY010000011.1:65868-67205 GCA_964353165.1 uncultured Maribacter sp. | reverse complement strand
ACGGTTTATGACAATAACCGTCCAAGCTGTCCGCCTAGAACCTTTACCGTTGAGGTTATGACGGAGATACGTCCCATAGTAGATGCTATTACAACAACGGATGTTACCTGTATTGGTGATTCTAATGGTACTATTACTATTTCAGCGGTAAATAATGGTGTAGGCCCATATACTTTTGAAATAACAGCTTTTGATGGAGCCGTGACAAGTATTGCTCCCACATCAACTACAGCGACTACGGCAACGTTCACAGGACTTGCACCTACAACTACGGCTTTGGGATATGTAGTTACCGTAACGGGTAATGCAGCAGATAATAACTGCCCAACGACAAGTAGTGCTATTCTTATTTCCGAACCTAACTCGGTTGTAGTAACCATGGATACGCCAGTAGAATTTGGATGTACCGTGGCAAATAATGGCAATAATGCTAGTATTAGCGTCTTAAATGTTACCGGTGGATCTAACAATTATGTACGCTATGAGTTTATTAACGACCTTAATCCTGGTGTAGCTTTACAAGACGGAAGTAACACCACGTTTGTAGAAACCAATCCTTTAGGAGGAAACTACACCATTAATGTGTATGATGAAAATGGATGTCTTGGTACCGCTACGGCCAGCATAGCTCCGTTCGTACAAATATCCGACCCAACGGTAACTACGTTGGACGAGCTTACTTGTATTCCAGGTAACGATGCCAGGATTCAAGTTGGGGTTACGGTTAGCCCGGTTTCGGCAACGCCTAATTTGGAATATGTATTGAATGGCATTAATGTGGTCTATACCGCTACCAACAATACAGGAGAATTCACCGGATTGGACGCTGGAAATTATAGGGTGACCATTACCAATTTGGACACCAATTGTATCATTGAAACGGTGCATACCCTGGACCCACCAGAAGAAATGGATGTGGTGGCAACGAAATTAACGGACGAAGAATGCTTGAACAACGGTGTTGACGACGGAAGTTTTAGCGTAGGAATAACCAATTATACGGGCACCTATGATTATCAGGTTTTTGACAACAGCAACAACCCAGTTGCTGGACAGTCCGGTATTGGAGATACGGCTACGGTGCTACCTCCAATTACAGGATTGCCGGGAGGTGTCTATTATGTTAGGATTACGCAGACACAAGCTCCTTTTTGTATAGAAAATTCCAATGTAATTACGGTATTGGCGCCCAGTGCACCAATTGCAGTAGTTCCGCTTGAAGAATTAGGCGTAAGCTGTTCTAACGATCAAGGGAGTATATCTGTTATACCTACCGGTGGAGTTGCGCCTTACACTATTAGTTGGAACAATACAACTACAGGACAATCCGGTTCACA